>JBAQHC010000259.1:0-7271 GCA_049288095.1 Alphaproteobacteria bacterium
ATTCGATTCTCTGCAGACTGATCAGCGCACGGCTGCCGAGCAACAAGCCAAGAAGATCATTCAACAGACGCTCGACACTTACGGGGCCGGCATTCAAGTCGTCGAGGTGAACATTCAGCGGGTCGATCCGCCCGAGGAAGCCCTCAAAGCGGCCCGCGATGTCGAGAGCGCGCGCCAAGAGCAGCAAACCGCGCAAAACAAGGCTGAGGCCTATCAGAACAAGGTCATTCCGCAAGCGCAGGGCAAGGCTCAGCGCATTATTCAGGACGCGCAAGCTTACAAACAGAGCGTGATAGCAGAGGCCGAAGGCGAGTCGCAGCGCTTCGATGCGATCTATGCACAATACAAGAAAGCGCCTGAAGTCACGCGCCGGCGCATGTATCTCGAGACCATGGAAGACTTGCTCGCCGGCATGAACAAAGTGATCGTCGATCAGAAATCGGGCGGTGTCGTACCCTATCTTCCACTACCCGCATTGCACTCCAATGCGGCAACGGCCGATGGAGGCAAGTGATGCGCGTTCCTGCCCTTGCTCTTGTGATCGGCGTCGTCGTTGCGCTCATTGTCGTCACCAACACCTTCTTCACGGTGAACGAAATGCAGCAGGCGATCGTGCTGCAATTCGGTGCGCCGAAAAATGTCGTCAATGCGGCCGTCGGCAGAAACGGCCCGGGGCTTTACGTCAAGATCCCGTTCGTCCAGAACGTCGTCTACTTCGAAAAGCGTATCCAGACGGCAGACATGGAATCGCTTGAAGTGCCGGATAAGGAGCGGCGGCGTATCGTCATCGATGCCTTCGTGCGCTATCAGATCGTCGATCCACTGCAGTTCTACCAGACTCTCGGCACCGAGCTGGCCGGGCGTCAGCGCATGCTGACGATGTTGTCGTCGAGCTTGCGGGACGAGATGGGTAAGACCACCATTTTCGCCGTTCTGTCCGAGGAACGCGGAACCGTGATGAATGCGATCAAAAGCTCTGTCAACGAATCCTCTGCGGGCAGCGGCCCGAGCGATAAGGGCCTCGGCATCAAGGTCATCGATGTGCGCATCAGACGAGCCGATCTACCGCAGCAGAACGTCAACTCAATCATTGAGCGCATGGTTGCCGAGCGGTCCCGCGAAGCCAGCGCGGCGCGCGCTGAGGGCGACAAGATCAATAACACGATCCAGAGCCAGGCCGACCGCCAGGCAACTGTGATCCTTGCCGAGGCGAACAAGCAGTCCGAGATCATTCGCGGCGAGGGCGATGCTGAGCGCAACCGCATCTATGCCGATGCCTACTCGAAGGACCCGGAATTCTTCGCATTTTATCGATCCATGGATGCCTATAAGAAGGCGCTGTCCGAGAAAGACACAACCATGGTCATCTCGCCCAATAGTGAGTTCTTCAAGTTCTTGGGCGATGATAAAGGCAAGTAAGTTGAGACGATGCGCGGCCTCAAAAGGGCAATTGATCGAGGCTGCGATCTCAAGAATGTTACGCAAGGGCCGCACGCTAAGTGGCGCACCTGAAATCAGCGCCGGGCTAGGATCTCGGCGCGCATCGGCTCGCATGAGTGGCTGGCTTGGCGAGAGCAAGGAGTTAATGAAGTGTTGCTGAAGCTTTCCGCGTCTCGGACCGTGACGACCCTTCACTCGGTCAAAGCGTTTGTCGGCGCCATTGCAGTTGCCGGCTTGTTGCAGGCAGCCCCGGCATTCGCGCGCGGCGCGCCCGATGGTTTCGCCGATCTTTCGCAAAAGCTTTCGCCTGCTGTTGTGAATGTCTCGACGACCCAAACGCTCAGGCGTGCGGATGGCGAATCGCCGTTCCCGCCGGGCTCGCCATTCGATGAGTTTTTCAAGCAGTTCGGCGAGAATGGCGGCGCGACGCCCGGCCGGCCGGCAAAGCCGCGGAAGGTTACTTCTCTCGGCTCGGGATTCGTTGTCGATCCTTCGGGCATCGTCGTCACCAATGACCACGTCATCGACGGCGCAGATTCCGTGCAGGTCATCTTTCAGGATGGCGAATCCTATAACGCGAAGGTGCTCGGCAAGGATGATCTGACCGACATCGCGCTTTTGAAGATCGATGCGAAAAAGCCGCTGCCTTACGTCAAGTTCGGCAATTCAGACAAAGCGCGCGTCGGCGATTGGGTGATCGCGATCGGAAATCCTTTCGGTCTCGGGTTTTCGGTGACGGCGGGAATCATCTCGGCCTTCGACCGCGACATTCAGGCCGGTCCTTATGATGATTTCATCCAAACCGATGCCGCTATCAATCGCGGCAATTCGGGCGGTCCGCTGTTCAACATGGATGGCGAAGTGATCGGTATCAACACCGCGATCATCTCGCCGACCGGCGGCTCGATCGGCCTTGGCTTTGCAATCCCAGCGAATATCTCGGCCAATGTCATCAGCCAGATCGAAAAGTTTGGCGCAACGCGCCGCGGCTGGATCGGCGTGCGGATTCAATCCGTGAGCCCCGACCTCGCTGAGGGGCTCGGCTTGCAGAAGGCCACTGGCGCGCTCGTCGCCGAGGTGACGCCCGGCGGGCCGGCGGAAAAAGCTGGCCTCAAAGTCGGCGATCTCATCGTCAAATTCGATGGCAAGGATGTCTCGACGATGCGCGCTCTGCCGCGCACGGTGGCGGAGACTGAGATCGGCCGTACCGTTCCTGTCGAGGTTGTGCGCGAAAGCCAGCACAAGTCGTTCAGCGTCAAGGTCTCCAAGCTCGACGAAAAGCTTTTCGCGAGCAATGAGGGCGACCCAAGCGCGCAGCCGCAAAAATCCGCGATCGTCACCGACACGGTGATGGGGTTGCAGCTTACGAAGCTAACGCCAGCGTTGCGTCAGAAATATCAGGTGCCGACCACCGTTGATGGCGTGCTCATCACCGATGTCGATGATTCAAGCCCGGCGTCGGGGCAGCTCGCGGAAGGCGATGTCATCACGGAGATTGGCCAAGCCAAGGTCCACAACCCGTCCGACGTTCAGAAAGAGCTAAAGGCGGCCAAGCAGACCGACAAGAAGGTCGTGCTGATGATGGTGAACCGCCAGGGCGCGGCGCAGTTCCAAGGCTTCCGCCTTGCGGATTGAGCTTTGGAAATCCTCCCCTGTTTACGGGGGAGGTGTCACCGAAGGTGACGGAGGGGGCCGTTCCTTGCAAATGGCCCCCCACGGCCGCTTCGCGGCCACTCCCCCCGTGAACGGGGGGAGATAATCGCGCCTGCTAGCAAAACTCCGAACGTTTATAGCCCTGAATGAACAGGAGGGCCGTTAGGTCGCCGTGAGTAATCGCGGCGTCGGCCGCAAGCGCAACCGCCGGCTTGGCATGGAACGCAACGCCCAGGCCCGCTTCTTTGATCATCGCAAGATCATTGGCGCCATCGCCGACAGCTAATGCGGCTTCAAGCGGAATGCCCGCTTTCTCTGCGCAATGCATGAGCGCCGTAAGCTTGGCATCGCGGCCCAAGATCGGCGGAACGACCTGCCCGGTGACTTTGCCTTCGGTGACTTCGAGTGTGTTGCCATGGTTCTCGTCAAACCCTGCAAGGGCCGCAACGCGGCTGGTGAAGTAGGTGAAGCCGCCGGAGACGAGCACGCAGCGCGCGCCATTCTTTCGCATCGTCGCGACGAGAGTCTTTGCACCTGATGTCAATCGCACACGCTCGTTGAAGATGTGCTCGAGCTCTGAAACGGCCATTCCTTTGAGCAACGCGACGCGCTCCGTCAAAGCACCTTCGAACTCGATCTCGCCACGCATTGCGCGCTCAGTGATTGTAGCGACCTCCGGCTTTAAGCCGACCGCGTCAGCGAGCTCGTCGATGCACTCGCAGGTGATGATGGTCGAATCCATGTCGGCGACGAGCAGGCGCTTCTTGCGATGCTCGGTCTCTTGGAACACGACATCGATTGGGGCCGGGCTTAACGCCTGTTCAACCACCGGCAAAGCCGAACGTGTTGCAATATCGGGAAGCGCGATGTCGCACGCCTCGCCCTCGCTCAGCCACTCGACTTCGGATCGCGTGACGATGCCGATCTGCCCCAGCGCGTGGCGGGCACGGGCAATAAGATCGGGCGAGATCGCGCCCGGCTTGCCGATAAGGGTTAGCATTGTAGGCATTCCGAGGTCCGTCATCCCGTGCGCAACGCGGCATGCAATGACGCGATGCAGACACGGGATCTAATCTGCATTATGGATCCCGGATCTGCGAAGCGGCGCTCCGCGCCGCATCGCGTCCGGGATGACGAGAGTGGCACACAAAGCGTTAAAGGCGATCCTTATTGCAGGGCCGACAGCAAGCGGCAAGTCGGCGCTTGCGCTCGAACTCGCCGAGCAATTGAACGGTGCGCTGATCAACGCCGACGCATCGCAGGTTTATGCGGAACTGCGAATTCTCTCGGCGCGGCCAAGCGCTGTGGACGAAGCGCGCGCGCCACATCTCCTTTACGGTCATGTTCCCGCGCGCGAGCGCTATTCGGTCGCACGCTGGCTCGCCGATGCGCGCGAAGCCGTTGCCAAGACACGAGGGGCAGGGCGGTTGCCGATCGTTGTCGGTGGAACCGGACTTTATTTCACCGCGACGCTCGAAGGCATTGCCGATGTGCCACCGATCCCGGCGCATGTGCGCGAAGCCTCGCACGCGCTTTACGAGGATCTCGGGCCCGAAGCATTCAACAAATGGCTTGCGCGCCTCGACCCTGAAGCGGCGTTTCGCTGGCCTGCGGCGGATCGTGCGCGTTCGCTACGCGCTTATGAAGTCGTCGTCGCCACCGGCAGGCCGCTCGCCGAATGGCACAAGGAGGGGCAGGCGCCGCTTTTCGCGCGCGATGAAGTGGAACGTTTCGCGCTCGTGCCCGATCGCGCTGTGCTTTATGCGCGCTGCGATCAGCGCTTCGACGAGATGATGAAGGCTGGTGCGATGGAAGAGGTGAGGGCGCTTTTGGCACTTAATCTCGACCCGCATCTGCCGGCGATGAAGGCCGTCGGCGTCGAGGAGCTGGCGCAAGTCGCCCGAGGCACACTCGCGCTTGAGGCGGCTGTCGAACGCGCCAAGCGCCGCACGCGCAACTATGTCAAACGCCAGCTCACCTGGATCCGGCACCAAATGGCCGACTGGCTCCAGTTCGCCACTGCCGATGCAAGCGCTGTTCGGCGAGAGATAGGTGAGGCCGCGTGTTAACGGCTTGGAAGTTGACGAATTAGGTCCGTTCCATTACTCTCCATCGGCATTTTGCGGAATAGACCACCGATGTCGCGGATTCTCGTACTTAGATCGGCTGCTTGCGCTCTGGGCTGAAGGCCCGGAAATGCGAGCGGCTGACAAACCAAGGGGCCTCTTAGGGCCCCTTTCGTTTTACTGGCGTCCGGCATTAATAACCCGTGATGGGGAAGAGGATGACGAATAGGGCTATGGCAGGAACGGCCAACACCGAGATCACCGGCGCGGAGATCGTGATCCGCGCGCTGGTCGATCAGGGTGTAGACACGCTTTTCGGCTACCCCGGCGGCGCTGTGCTTCCCATTTACGACGCGCTGTTCCAGGACGACCGGATCAGCCATGTGCTCGTTCGCCATGAGCAGGGCGCTTCCCATGCGGCCGAAGGCTATGCCCGCTCGACCGGCAAGGTTGGCGTGTTCCTGGTCACGTCGGGCCCTGGCGCGACCAATGCGGTCACCGGCTTGACCGATGCGCTGATGGATTCGGTGCCCATCGTCTGCATCACCGGGCAGGTGGCGACGCATTTGATTGGCTCAGATGCCTTTCAAGAAGCCGACACGGTCGGCATCACCCGCGCTTGCACCAAGCACAATTGGCTGGTGAAGGATGTGAAGGATCTCGCGCGCGTCTTGCACGAGGCATTTTACGTCGCGCGCACCGGCCGTCCTGGTCCGGTGGTGGTCGACATCCCGAAGGATATTCAATTCGCGAAGGGCCCTTATGTCGGGCCAGAGCGCATCAAGCACCGCACTTACACGCCGCGCGTTGAAGGCGATCCGCAACGCATTCGCGAGGCTGTGGAGTTGATGGTGACGGCGAAGAAGCCGATCATTTATTCCGGCGGCGGCATCATCAACTCGGGCCCGCGCGCGAGCAAGCTGTTGCGCGAGCTTGTCGGGGCGACCGGCTTTCCAATCACATCGACCTTGCTTGGCCTGGGCGCCTTCCCCGCGAGCGACAAGCATTTCCTCGGCCTGGTCGGCATGCACGGCACTTACGAATCAAACATGGCGATGCATGATTGCGACCTGATGATCGCCGTCGGCTCGCGCTTCGATGATCGCGTGACCGGCAAGCTCGATCTGTTTTCGCCTGGTTCGAAGAAGATCCATATCGATATCGATCCGTCGTCGATCAACAAGAATGTCCATGTCGAAGTGCCGATCATCGGCGATTGCGCGCATGTGCTCGATGCCATGCTGAAGGCGTGGCAATCGCATCCGGCCAAGCGCGAGACGGCAGCGCTCAAGGCGTGGTGGAAAGAGATCGACGGCTGGCGCGGCAAAAACTCGCTCGCCTTCAAGAACTCAAGCGACATCATCAAGCCGCAACACGCGATCAAACGGCTCTATGAACTGACCAAAGGCCGCGATCTCTACATCACAACCGAAGTCGGCCAGCATCAAATGTGGGCCGCGCAGCATTTCAAATTCGAGGAGCCGGGCCGCTGGATGACGTCGGGTGGCTTGGGAACGATGGGCTATGGCTTGCCGGCGGCAATTGGCGCCCAAATGGCGCATCCTAAATCGCTTGTCATCGACATTGCGGGCGAAGCCTCGATCCTCATGAACATTCAAGAGCTATCGACGGCGATCCAGCACGAGCTGCCGGTGAAGGTGTTCATCATCAACAATCAATATATGGGCATGGTTCGTCAGTGGCAGGAGCTGTTGCATGGCGGCCGCTATGCGCACTCCTACACCGAAGCGCTGCCCGATTTCGTCAAGCTCGCGGAGGCCTATGGCGCAGTCGGCATAAGAGCGACCAAGCCGAGCGAGCTCGACGATAAGATCCTGGAAATGATCAACATCAATCGTCCGGTGCTGTTCGATTGCGTCGTCGATCCGAAAGAGAATTGCTACCCGATGATCCCTTCGGGCAAGGCGCATAACGAGATGATCCTTTCGCCCGATGAGGAGCGCGAGGAAATCTCCGACGAAGGCAAGATGCTGGTGTAATGAGACTGTGGCGAATTCAACCTCCCCCTTGTGGGGAGGTCGAAAACGCGCAGCGTTTCGGGTGGGGGTTATGGAGTTGATGCGTCTTCGTTTCGCCCCCCACCCTTTATCC
>JBAQHC010000260.1:0-2704 GCA_049288095.1 Alphaproteobacteria bacterium
GATCGCCGGCATAATCGCCGGTGAAGGGCCGCCCCGTGCGATTTGCGCCTTGGAGGCCCGGCGCGAGGCCGACGATCACCAGCTTCGCATTGGGATCGCCGAAACTCGGCACCGCGCCGTTAAACCAATCGGGCTCCGCATCGCGGTTGACATTACGGAAGCCGACCAGGCGCGGGCACTTCTTGCATTCCTTAGGCGCATCGCCCGGAAGACCGATCATGTGCATTGTTTCCCCCTCCCTTTGGGAGGGGTTTGGGGAGGGATGATCAGAAACGTCAGCGTGCGTTGCAAATCCCCCTCCCTGCCTCCCCCAGAGGGGGAGGGGAACGGCATCACGCCGAGGCCTTGGCCGGTGCGCGGCCACTATCCTCTTCGCCATCATCGTCGGCGCGCGCCGTTTCGACATGCCGTGCCTGCGCGACGACCCGCGCGGGAGGATCGCGCCCAATCTGGCTGCGCAAGTCGTCGAGCTCGATAAAATTGTCGGCGCGGCGCCTCAGCTCGTCGGCGACCATCGGTGGCGAGGTGCGCATCGAGGAAACGACGCTCACGCGGCGGCCTTTGCGCTGTACGGACTCCACCAGCCGCCTGAAATCGCCATCACCCGAAAAGATGATGATGTGCTCGACCGTATCGGCCATCTCCATGACATCGACCGCAAGCTCGATATCCATATTGCCTTTGATCTTGCGGCGGCCAGTTGAGTCGGTGAATTCCTTGGTCGGCTTCGTAACCATCGTGTAGCCGTTGTAATCGAGCCAATCGATCAGCGGGCGAAGCGGCGAGTACTCCTGGTCCTCGACGAGCGCGGTATAATAGAAGGCGCGCACGAGAGTGCCCTTATTGGCAAACACCTCGAGAAGGCGCTTGTAATCAATGTCGAAGCCAAGCGCCTTGGCAGCCGCGTACAGATTCGACCCGTCGATGAAGAGCGCAAGGCGTTCATCGGAATAGAACAGCATTGGTTTTTTCCGCTTATTGTATCAAATCGTCGCCAGCATCCCTCCGAGGCTATTTTCGCCCGGCCCAGATGCCGGGATATTCGCCGATTCGCGCTATATAAGATAATGAACGTCGCTCCATTATTTCGGTTCTGCACATGGCGCACGAGGATTTGACTACCCCCGGTGCGCTTGTGCTCATCGCGCTCGGCGCAAATGTTCCGGGCCCTGCAGGCACGCCGCGCGAGACGCTGCAGCTGGCAATTGAGAAGCTGCCCGAAATCGGAATTTCAGACATAAAGGTCTCTTCTTTCCATAAGACGCCGGCTTTTCCGCCGAGCGATCAGCCGGACTTCCTGAACGCCGTTGCGATGGGCCGAAGCGGGCGTACGCCAAGTGAGCTTCTCTTGGGCCTCCACCAAATCGAGCGGCAGCTCGGCCGTATGCGGACGATTCCGTGGGCGGCGCGGCCGATCGATCTCGATTTGCTTGCGGTGGGCGACATCGTCTCACCGGAGTGGCATGAGGCGGCCGCGCGCGGCGATCAACCGGGAGAGCCGGGCGGCCCGTTCATCCTTCCGCATCCGCGCATGCATTTGCGCCGCTTTGTGCTTGAGCCCTTGGCCGAGATCGCGCCGGATTGGCGCCATCCGGCGCTCGGCCTTACGGCGCGCGAGCTGCTTGCGCGGCTACCGGCTTAGAAGCCGGTGTGGCCGCGCTCGATGATCACGTCAGCGCGCCGCTCTGCGATGAACGCCGGAGCGGTCGAGCTTGGCTCGGGCCGGGCGGCCGAAGCCATGACGTAGAGCGAACGGGGACTAAGGCCGCGATCGATCAAGCTCTGCTGGATCATGTAAGCGCGCGCCGAGGCTGTGCGCACACGCTCGGTCTCGGATTGCGCCGTTGCGTATCCGACGATGACGATACGCGAGGCGCGCAGGTCATGGGCGCGCTTTGCCGTCTCATCGAGGGCGCTTTGGGCCTCAGGCGTCAGGCGGGGCTCGCCCATGGGAAAGTAGATCGGGATACGTTCCGACGGTGGAGCGTTGCCAATTGCCGTGACTGCGGCAAGCGATGCGCCCATTGAAGCGAGCGCGCAAAGCAGAAGCCCGCCAAGCACGAAACCGAAGGTCTTCATAATCCTGCCCCCTTGGCCTTGTGGGCCAGCGCGGCTCGGAGCACCCCCGAGATTTCTTCCGGTGTTCCGGCCTTACGCCGCGTTGGGGCCGGCAGCGCTCAATTCTTGAGCAGGTAGCCGCTATTATCGGGCTGGTATGGTTAACGAAGGCCCACCTGGCAGGATCGCCCGCGCCGCCCTAGCTCAAGCCTGGCCTTGCCCCGCCCGGGCAATTGGTGTACCCGGACCCTGATTTCCGCCTTTGAGGAGTGCCCATGGCGCGCGTGACCGTCGAAGACTGCGTCGACAAAGTGCCCAACCGCTTCGAGCTCGTTCTGCTTTCGGCCCAGCGGGCCCGCATGCTCGCCTCGGGCGAGGCCCCGCTGGTCGAGAAAGAAAACGACAAGGATCCTGTCTTGGCGCTGCGCGAGATCGCCGACCAGAAAGTCACGGTCGATGGCCTGCGCGAGGCTTTCATCCACTCCATGCAGAAGCATGTTGAGATCGATGAGCCTGAGCAGATCGGCGAGGGCGAGGAAGATGCGCCCGAGACGACGAGCCAGATCTCCGAGGCCGATCTCTTGAAGGCGCTCCAGAACGAGGCCGAGCGCCCGCCGATCCGCCGCGAAGAGGACATGTACTAAAG
>JBAQHC010000261.1:0-6359 GCA_049288095.1 Alphaproteobacteria bacterium
CGAGTTGCTTTGGGTCTGGCGGGCCCGCCGCTGCGCCACGCTTGAGTGTCGCCGCAGCGGCTTCGGCCACAAGCGAATCCTTTAGGCTGAAGCCAACAACGAGTGCGCCGCCCGCTTTCAGAAATCCGCGGCGCGACACACGGTCAAGAATCCCCCCTCCCCTTGCAGGAGGGGGATAGGGGGAGGGGATTCCGGTGAGAATGCCCGTTGCCCCACCCTCCCCGAGCGCTGCGCGCTCTGCCCCTCCCGTCAAGGGAGGGGCGACTAGATTCTTCTGTCTACGTCTCATAGCGCGGCTCCATTCATAGCGGCAGAGGCGCGCTTGATCGCCTTGATGATGCGCGGATAAGTGCCGCACCGACACAGATGGCCGTTCATGCTCTCGCGAATTTCATCATCGCTCGGATGCGAATTTTTCGCGAGCAATTCAGAGGCTTTGATAATGATGCCGTTATAGCAATAGCCGCATTGCACGGCTTGCTCGTCGATCAAAGCTTGCTGAAGCGGCGTCAGCTCCGGCGTCTTCTTCAGCTGCCTTTGCGCGGCATACCAAGCGGGCAAGCCTTCCAGCGTCGTGATCGATTTGCCGTTCACCGCCGAAACCGGCGTGACACAGGAGCGCCGCTCAACCCCATCGACCAACACCGAGCAGGAGCCGCATTGCGCAAGGCCGCAGCCGAAGCGCGGACCTTTGAGCTTCAGCTCGCCAGCGAGCACGTAAAGCAGCGGCGTATCCGGCGCCGCCTTCACCTCATGCAGCATTTCGTTCACTTTTATTTTGAGCCTGCCGGCCATGGCCGCGCCTCCCCTTTGATTCCGCGGCAGACTAGCCGATGGCGCCGCCCGCGCCCAGTTAATCAAACTGCTACGCGGGCCTCTTAATCTCGGCCGCATGGTTCACTACGACCTCATCGTCATTGGCAGCGGGCCGGCCGGGCGGCGGGCGGCCATTCAAGGCGCGAAGCTCAAGAAATCGGTGCTGCTGGTCGAGAAAGGCCACCGGGTCGGCGGCGTCTGCGTGCACACCGGGACGATCCCCTCCAAGACGTTGCGCGAGACTGTGCTCAATCTGTCCGGCTGGCGCGAGCGCGGCTTTTATGGCCGCTCCTACCGTGTGAAACAGAACATCTCGGCCGCCGATCTCTCCCAGCGGCTTTCGATCACGCTCAATCACGAGGTCGAAATTCTCGAGCATCAATTCGCGCGCAACAAGGTCGACTCGGCCAAGGGCACGGCACGCTTCATCGACCCGCGCCGAATCGAAATACTCGGAACGGACGACAAGCTTGCTCAGTACACGGCGGATCGGTTCATCATCGCGGTCGGCACCGCGCCCTATCGTCCGCCGGAGATTCCGTTCGACGGCGAAGCCATTCTCGATGCCGACGACATCTTGAACTTGAAGCGTCTGCCGCGCAGCCTCGCGGTTATCGGCGCAACCGTGATCGGCATCGAATACGCAACCATCTTCAGCGCGCTTGATGTCAAAGTCACCGTGGTCGAGCCGGGCACGAGCGTCTTGCCGTTTGTCGATCAGGAAGTGATCGACGAGTTCATTCACGACATGCGCGACAGGGGCATGACATTGCGCTTCCGCAGCAAGGTCGTGCGGGTCGAGCGCAAGGGCGCGGATGCGTGCCTCCTCCACCTCGAAGATGGACGCCAAGTCTGGTCGGAGATGGTGCTGTTCGCGGCCGGCCGGCAAGGCGCGGTCTCCGCGCTTAATCTCCACGCGGCGGGCCTGGAAGCGGATTCGCGCGGGCGCATTGCCGTCAACAAAGAAACGTTCCAGACGGCGCAGCCGCATATCTATGCCGCCGGCGACATTATTGGCTTCCCGAGCCTCGCCTCGACCTCGATGGAGCAAGGCCGCATCGCGGCCTGCCACGCGCTCGGCGTCGAGGCGCCATCGCCGCCCGAGTTCTTCCCTTACGGCATATATTCGGTGCCGGAAATTTCGACCATCGGCATGACCGAAGAGCAAGCGCGCGAAAAGAACATTCCTTACGAGTGCGGCATCGCGCGCTTTCGCGAGACTTCGCGCGGCCACATCATGGGCCTTTCCTCGGGCTTTTTGAAAATGATCTTCGCACTCGACACGCAGCGCTTGCTCGGCGTGCATATCGTCGGCGAAGGCGCGACTGAGCTCATCCATATCGGCCAGGCAGTGCTCAATCTCGGCGGCACGCTCGAATACTTTGTCGACAACACATTCAACTACCCCACGCTTGCCGAGGCCTACAAGATCGCGGCGCTCGATGCGTGGAACCGCATGCCGCGCCTCCAGCGTTCGGCACGCAGCGCGCTCGAGATCGCGGACACGATAGCCGAAGCGGCACCGCGCGCGAAATCCGGCGCTGCTTAGGCGCATCCACCGCAACATTGCCGCGCGAACCTCGGGCGTCCTTGTGCTAGGAAGTGGCACACACTCTCCCTCTCCCGCTGGGAGAGGATAGGTGAGGGGTTTTCAGCGAATGCCGGCGCCTGCAGCAAATCCCCTCACCCCATCACGCGCATTGAACCACTTCAGCTGCCCTCTCCCCGCGGGAGAGGGCGCATTCTTACGCGTCATCGCTTTTCTCGCTTTGATTGCGCTTGCGGCCTGCGCGACAGTGACGCGCGCGCCGGTAACCCCGCCACCGCAAACCGCACATGCAGTGCCTGCACAGGCGGCTTGCAGCGAACGGCGCTTCGAAGGCGATGGGTTTATCGTTTGTCCCTATGAGCCCGCGCATCAAGAGTTGCGCTTGGTCTCCAAGAGCCCCGCTGGTGATTATGTTCGCACATTCGCCGCGCTCGATGCGGCGCTTGGCAAGGATGCACCGCGCGTTGCGTTCGCCATGAATGCCGGCATGTTCGAGGAGGATGGCGCGCCGGTTGGGTTTTATGTTCAAAACGGTGAGGAGCAACACCGCCTCGTCACCAATAGTGGCACTGGCAACTTCTACCTGAAGCCAAATGGCGTGTTCTTCGTTGATGGCTCTGGCATACCGCATGTCGCAACGACCGAAAGCTACGCAGCGCGGGAAGCAACGCCACAATGGGCGACGCAATCAGGCCCGATGCTGGTGTCGGGTAACGCGCTCAACCCGCATTTCCAGGATGATGGGCCATCGCATTATGTGCGCAATGGCGTCGGCGTCGCGGGCGACGGCGAAACCACTTTCGCGATCAGCGAAGCGCCGGTCTCGTTCGGCAAATTCGCGCGCCTTTTCCGCGATGCGCTGCATTGCCCGAATGCGCTTTATTTCGACGGCAATGTCTCTTCGCTGTGGGCGCCCTCGCTCGGCCGGGAGGATCATGGCCGCGCGCTCGGCCCGATGGTCGTTGTGCTCGATAAGCCCCCAGCGCTCACGCAGTAGCTACCCCGCAGGAGGGGGCTGGCCGTCGAACTTCGGCAGGCGCTCATCGAACACCGCCCAGCTCGGCGCGGAGGACACCCAGATCGTCGCCGCGGGCTGGGCGATCTCGGGAGTATCGAGCGTGCCCACGCGCACGAACACGAGATGCGGCCGCGCCTCGGCCTGGCTGAACAGATGCGTGCCGCATTTGCCACAAAACCGGCGATGCATCTTGTTGCCGCTATCGGCCGTAGACGGACAATCGCTGAGATTGCCCACTGCTTTGAGCGCGGTCGCGGGAAACGCCGCATTCACCGTCGGCCCGCCCGCGCCGAATTTTTGGCAGTCCTTGCACCAGCAGATGCGCGTGGTGATCGGCTCCGCGCTCAGCTCATAGCGCACCGCGCCGCATAAACAGCCGCCCGTGATCGTCATCGCCGCCTCACTTCGAGGAAACCGCGCCCATTCGTTTGCTCAAATTTGCGATAAGGGAAACTCTATCCCGTTGTTTTCCCATAACAACGCGCGTGTCGCACCCGAATCTCGACGCAGCGCACAAGCGGGGAAAATCAATCGCACGTTTCTTCGCTCCGTTCAAAACCAGTTTGAATCAAATGGCGCGGCGCCGCGTGCCTTCAAGCCGCCACGCGCTTTTCGCGTGTTTGCCGCGTCATCCAAGTTGCAGCGCTGCTCTCACTTCAAAGTCGCCAGGTACTCCTTCGACGAGAGGTCAATCTCCATCCAGTGCATCGTCAAATCTATCAATCGAATAAGATCCTTAATATCGTGATCGACCCACTTTCGGAGGTAATGTGTTTCGTCGTTGCCTAGCCAAAGGCTGCGTTCTGCTAACGGTGCAATCCGGGGATCAGGGACATAATTTTTAACAACGCTGCCAGAAAATGCTTCTTTGATTTCAGCAGCGTTATCGGGCTTCATTGCTATTGCGTAGTCTTTGATCAGGAATTCGAAGGCTTTGCGGTACCCAGGACCCGCAATCTGCAATAGGCCTAGCTGCTTTGCTTCCTCGGCCTCGCGATAGATTGCAACAAACGCAGGGGACAACTTTTGAATATGCGCCGGCATCGCTGAGAAGTCTGGCTTGATGGGAAAGGTCTCCAGAAGAATTAGAACGGGCGGAACCGTATAGCGGCACAGAAAGTACCTTTGACATCCGCTATACCCGCACGAGAAGATTGCCTCGACTATAGCTGGTTCTTCTCCTGTTCGGTGCGCTTGAACTGGCTTAACCTGAGTATGACGGTGGCAAATTGGACACGTATCGGGAACTTCGACCTGATATCCTTTAGTTTTCAAGCGTTATGAAATTCTTCGAGGGCATCAAATCAACCCACCAAGCGGGGAGGAAGGGTCAGCGTAGAGCTTCTTTTTCATGCCGTTTCCTCTACGTCGTCATGGCCGGGCCACCCCGGTCCGCGCGAAGCGCGGCGGGAGTGCAGGCTCAGTCCCGGCCACTAGGATTTCCCTTGCGACAAGTCCCGCGCCATCGCCGCGAGCGCTTGATCGAGAGCAGGAAGATCATCCTTGATCGTCAGAATCACACGCTCGTCCATAACATCATCATAAGTGTGGGCGAGCACATTGCGGAAGCCGGCGATCATCGACGCCGGGATACCACATGACGCCAACAACTCGGAGGGAATGTCTCTGATTGCGGTCGCAAGCGCGATGAACGCACGCTCGATGGCATAACGTGCCATCGTGTCCGCCTTCAGCGATTCGAGACTGCGGTGCGCTGCCCATCCCCGGATGAGAGCAATGTTTTCGCGCGCCGCGGCAATGGCGGCAGCGATCTTCGGCGTGTTCTCAGAAGACATCGACAAGCTGGCTTTCGGCCACGGGGCGCAGGCGCTTGCCCGGCTTGAGAGCGTCGGTTCGCACTACGAGATCAACACGGCGGCCCAGAATCCTGCAGAGTTCGAATTGAATGCGGCCCACATCGAAGGCACTGAAGAGGGGCTTTCGCCCTCCCGGTCCCTCATCCAAGTCGACCATAAGATCGACGTCGCTCGAGGGGGCTTCCGTCCCCTTTGCGACGGAACCGAACAAATAGGCCCGCCTCACGCCCAGCGCCTCGAGCGCGACATGATGTTCCTTCAGCTTACGGACGACTTCTGCCTTGTTCATGCAGGGGAGGATACCAGAAACGCGGTTAAAGAGTAACGAGCCCAGCGGCTCGGAAGCGCGCCAATTCCTCGCCTAAATTAGCCCGCCGAGCGGGGAGGAAGGGTCGGCGTAAAGCTTCTTCTTCATGCGGCCGGCGAGGTAAGCGAGGCGCCCCGCTTCCACCGCGTGCTTCATCGCCGCCGCCATCATCACCGGATCTTTCGCTTCGGCGATGCCGGTGTTCGAAATCACGCCATCGCAGCCAAGCTCCATCGCGATCGCCGCGTCCGATGCCGTGCCGATGCCGGCATCGACCAGCACCGGCACTTTCGCTTGCTCGATGATCAGGCGCACGCCAATCGGGTTTTGAATGCCGAGGCCGGAGCCGATGGGCGAGGCAAGCGGCATGATCGCGCAGCAACCGATCTCTTCGAGGCGCTTGGCTTGAATGGGATCGTCGCTGCAATAAACCATCACTTGAAAGCCGTCTTTGATCAGCAGCTCCGCCGCACGCAGAGTCTCCGGCATGTTGGGATAAAGCGTTTTCTGATCGCCCAAGACTTCGAGCTTCACAAGGCTCCAGCCGCCCGCCTCGCGCGCGAGCCGCAATGTGCGCACGGCATCTTCGCCGGTGAAGCAGCCCGCCGTGTTGGGCAAAAACGTCACCTTTTTGGGGTCGATGAAATCGACCAGCATGGGCTTGGACTTGTCGCCTAGATTCACGCGGCGTACGGCAACGGTGATGATTTCGGCACCGCTCGCCTCTAACGCGCGCGCGTTCTCCGCATAGTCCTTGTATTTGCCGGTGCCGATGATGAGGCGCGATTTATAGCGCTTGCCGGCGATGATGAGCGGCTTGTCTTCGAACTCGGTCATTTCATTCGTTTCCGT
>JBAQHC010000262.1:0-2320 GCA_049288095.1 Alphaproteobacteria bacterium
ATTAGCTTGTGTGCGTTGCGGCAATCAGCGTATAAGCCGCGCGGATTCGGGTGACCAAATACAGATTAGTCCCCTCTCCCCTTGTGGGAGAGGGCTAGGGTGAGGGGTTGAGTCAAAGACTCTTCGCGAGTGGCCCCACCCACACCCGGACGCGCCGCGCAAGCACGTCGCGTCCGACCTCTCCCATCAAGGGAGAGGTGAGTAGAGGAATGCGTTATGGACCTTCGCAATATCGCCATTATTGCCCATGTCGACCATGGCAAGACGACGCTTGTCGATCAGCTGCTGAAGCAGTCGGGCGCGGTGCGCGACAACCAGCAGGTCGCTGAGCGCGCAATGGACTCGAACGACCTTGAGCGCGAGCGCGGCATCACCATCCTTGCCAAAGCGACGAGCGTCGATTGGAAAGGCATGCGCATCAACATCGTCGATACGCCGGGCCACGCCGATTTCGGCGGCGAGGTCGAACGCATCCTCTCTATGGTCGACGGCGTGGTGCTCTTGGTCGACGCAGCCGAAAGCGTCATGCCGCAAACCAAGTTCGTCTTGTCCAAGGCGCTCAAGCTCGGCCTTAAGCCGATCGTCGTCGTCAACAAGATCGACCGTTCCGATGCACGCACCGAAGAGACGCATGACCATATTGTCGAGTTGTTTCTCGCGCTCGATGCCAATGACGATCAGCTCGACTTCCGCACGCTCTACGCCTCGGGACGCCAGGGCTGGGCCGTCACGGATTTGAAGGACGAGCGCAAAGACTTAACGCCGCTTTTTGAGACGATTGTTGAGGTCATCCCGCCGCCCAAACCGATCGCAAAAGCGGATGGGTATCCCTTCAGCATGCTGGTGACGATCCTCGAAGCCGACCCCTTCCTTGGCCGCGTGCTGACAGGGCGCATCGAGACCGGCAAGCTCACGCTCAATCAGCCGATCAAATCTCTCACGCGCGAGGGCAAGCTGATCGAGCGCGGCCGCGCGACCAAAATCCTCGCCTTCCGCGGCCTTGACCGCCGCCCGATCGAGGAAGCCCAGGCTGGCGACATCATCGCCATCGCTGGCCTCACCGAGACCACCGTCGCCGATACGATCTGCGACCAAGAGGTCGAAACGCCCATCCCGGCGACGCCGATCGATCCGCCGACGCTCTCGATCACCATCTCGGTGAATGATTCCCCGCTCGCCGGCCGCGAAGGCAGCAAGGTGCAAAGCCGCGTGATCCGAGCGCGCCTCATGCGCGAGGCCGAGGGCAATGTCGCGATCAAGGTGAAGGACAGCGACATTGGCGACAGCTTCGAGGTTTCGGGGCGCGGCGAATTGCAGCTTGGCGTTCTCATCGAGCAGATGCGGCGCGAAGGATTCGAGCTTTCGATCAGCCGCCCGCAAGTGATCTACCGCGAAGGCCCGAATGGCGAGCGCCTCGAGCCGATCGAGGAAGTGATCGTCGACGTCGATGAGCCTTATGCCGGCGTCGTGATCGAGAAGATTTCGATGCGCAAAGGCGAGATGCAGGATCTGCGGCACACCGGCGCGGGTAAGGTGCGCATCACCTTCCATGCGCCCTCGCGCGGCCTCATTGGCTATCACGGCGAATTCCTGACCGACACGCGCGGCACCGGCGTGATGAACCGCATCTTCCATGAGTATGGGCCTTATCGCGGGCCGGTCGGCGGACGCCGCAACGGCGTTCTGATCTCGACCGCCGACGGCGAAACGGTCACCTATGCACTGTGGTATCTCGAAGAGCGCGGCAAGCTGTTCGTGACGCCCGGCACGAAAGCGTATCAGGGCATGATCGTGGGCGAGCATTCGCGCGACAACGATCTGGATGTAAATCCGCTCAAGACCAAGCAGCTAACCAACATCCGCACGACCCAAAAGGACGAGGCGATCAAGCTGACGCCGGTGCAGCAGATGACGCTTGAGCAAGCGATTGCCTATATCGAGCAGGACGAGCTGGTGGAAGTGACGCCGCAGTCGATCCGCCTGCGCAAGAAGATGCTGCTCCCCCACGAGCGCAAACGCCAAAGCCAAAAAGAAGCCGCGCTTTAAGCCGCGACTACAGAGCTGTGCGCGGCCGATGGTCGAAGCAATCCAACCCTTATTTTTCAGCTTTTCTAGTGAGATCGAGACCGTATTCATTTCTGAGCATATCAATCACTCGCACGAGTGCAGGATAGATGCTCAATTCGTTCGAGCCGAATTTATAGTGGCCCGTGATAAGCTCTTCGGGCTGAAGGTCCTCAGTGCTGTTCCACCGCCTCGCTTCTTCGCCATTGCGTAGAGAGAACCGAACAGGATAGCGGAATGATCGGCCCTGATACAC
>JBAQHC010000263.1:0-8451 GCA_049288095.1 Alphaproteobacteria bacterium
AGCTTGGATCGATTGCCGGCCGCATCGAGGTTGATGATCGCACTGTGCGCATCACGGGACGCAAGGATGCTATTGAGCAGGGGGCCGGAATGCCGAAGGCTTGCCGCGACTGGCTCGCCGTTTTGTACGAAAATGGCTCCCCGGGCCGGACTCGAACCAGCGACCCAGCGGTTAACAGCCGCTTGCTCTACCGACTGAGCTACCGGGGAATATGCCATTGCCGGCAAGGCCCATGGGGCCAAAGCCGGGCGGATGTCATGCGTCATATCTCTCTGAAACGCAAGCGCCGCCTAGCTTAATGCGGTCTTCTTTCCATCGGCTCAACGCGCCCCGCCGAGAGCCCAGGGCGGGTGGAGGCCAGGCAAGAAAAAAGGGGCTGCGATACTCAGCAGCCCCCAAGGTCGTTGGGTAATGGTGGGGTGTCTTCAAGGGAAGACATCGTGATAATCAGCGGGAAACCTTAACAAGTGGTTAAGCCAAAAAGGAAAATCGCTTCCATCGAGCGAGGAGGGCGATCTTAACCTACCCCCGCGCATGCTTTGACGGCTGGAGAGGTCCAGAGGGGCTAATGGCTCAGTTGGCTGCCCTCGCAGAGCATGATGTCAAGCTTGAGGCTCTGCACGGCGATAAGCTGAAAGAGGCTTACAGCTTTTGGCTTGAGGCCAAGGGCGATGCCGAGCTGCCGCCACAAAGTGTGATTGCGCCAGAAAAGCTGCCGCGCGCGATGCTGGCGAATTTCTCCATTGTCACCATTGAAAGCGACGTCTTTCGCTATCGTTTGATCGGTACTCTGGTTACGCGCGCCTGGGGCGAGGATCTCACCGGCCGCACGGTCACTGAGGTGAATCACGGCGAGGAAATGGCCGAGCGTATGGCGGCGTGCGTGAAGTCACGCCGGCCGTATTATTCGCAGGGGCCGCTGAAATACGCTGTCTACGATTTCAGGAGCTTCCGTGTGTTGGTGATGCCGTTTGCCGGTGTTCACAACGAGGTCAGCCGCCTCTTGATTTACAATGAGTTCTGCTAGGCGGGAGGCTGAGCGCGTCTGAACTACTCCAACGCTGCTTTAACCGAAGTGCAGACCTTCTCAAAGTCTGCGTCGCTCAAATAGGGATGCATTGGCAGCGCAAGAATTTGCGTTGAGAGGCACTCGCTCACCGGAAGCGAGCCCTTGCCTTTGCCATAATCGATATACGCCGGCTGCAAATGCATCGGCAGCGGATAGTAGATCGCTGTTGGCACACCCTGAGCCTTGAGCTTGCTTTGCAGCTCGTCGCGACGCTCGCAAAGGATTGAGTATTGCGCCCACGCGCTTTGCGTGCCCGCAACGCGCTGCGGAGTGATAACGGATTTGGGCAAGCGCACGTCATAGCGGCTTGCGAGCTGCTCCCTCGCGTGCAGCTCATCCTCGAACACCTCGAGCTTTGCGAGCAGCACCGCGGCTTGAAGCGTGTCGAGCCGGCTGTTCACGCCGATGCGCACAACATCGTAGCGCTGCGCGCCTTGGCCATGCACGCGGATCGAGCGGAGGATCTCGGCTTTGCCTGGGTCCTGCACGAAGATCGCGCCGCCATCTCCGTAACAGCCGAGTGGCTTTGCCGGATAAAAGCTCGTCGCTGTGATTGGCGCGAGATTGCCGACCTTCTTGTTGCCAAATGCGCCGCCAAAGCTCTGCGCGGCATCGGCGATGACCTTAAGGCCGTGCTTGTCGGCGAGCGCGTTGAGCGCCGTATAGTCGACCGGCAGACCGAAGAGGTCGACCGGCATGATGATACGCGGGCGTGCTTTGTCCGCGCGCTCGGTCTCAATAATAAGCTGCGACAAATGCGCGAGGTCGATGTTGAAAGTACGCGGGTCGACGTCGACAAAAACCGGAGTTGCGCCGAGCAGCAGCACCACCTCGGCCGTTGCCGTGAATGTAAAAGAGGGGAGAAAGACCGCATCACCCCGACCAATTCCCTCAACCATCAATGCCATCAGGAGGGCATCCGTTCCGCTCGCGCAGGAGACGACATCGGCACAGCCCGCAAACGCGGCAAGCTTCTTTTCAAGCTCAGTGACCTCGGGACCCAACACATAGCCGCCATGATCGAGCACGGCCTGAATGCGCCGGTCGATGTCGGCCTTGAGGCGGGCGTATTGGGATTGGAGATCGACAAACGGTAGCGACATTTTTGCTCCTGGCTGGCCGGCGCGAGATTAGTCGATCGCCTAAAGCCCGCATCTCACTTATTCTTTCAGCTTGTTGCCGCCTTTGTGTCCATTGAAACCAAATCTGTAGAATTGTCGGCAACACTCTTTTCGAGTGACGGGGAATGCTCGCCTAATGGGCGACTTGGAACCGGGGTTAGCGGGATCATGCAATGAAGAGAGTTCTTGTCACGGGCGGGGCGGGGTTCCTCGGCTCGCATCTGTGCGAGCGCCTTCTGGCGCGCGGCGATGAGGTGCTCTGCGTCGACAATTTCTTCACAGGCAACAAGCGCAACATCGCTCATCTCTTGAATGATCCCAAGTTCGAGCTGATGCGGCACGACGTGACCTTTCCGCTCTATATCGAGGTCGATCAGATCTACAATCTGGCTTGCCCCGCTTCTCCGGTTCATTACCAATTTGATCCCGTCCAGACGACGAAGACGAGTGTCCATGGCGCCATCAACATGCTGGGCCTCGCCAAGCGCGTCAAAGCGCGCATTCTGCAAGCGAGCACGTCGGAGGTTTACGGCGATCCCGAGGTGCATCCGCAGCAAGAGTCTTATTGGGGACGCGTTAATCCCATCGGCATCCGCAGCTGTTATGATGAAGGCAAGCGCTGCGCAGAGACCTTATTTTTTGATTATTGGCGCCAGCACAGGCTGCAAATCAAAGTCGTGCGCATTTTCAACACTTACGGCCCGCGCATGCATCCGAATGATGGACGCGTGGTCAGCAACTTCATCGTGCAGGCGCTCAAGAACGAAGATATCACCATCTATGGCGATGGTAAGCAGACGCGCAGCTTTTGCTATGTCGACGATCTGATCGAGGGCATGGTCCGCATGATGGAGACGCCGGCCGAGTTCACGGGGCCGGTCAATATCGGCAACCCCGGCGAGTTCTCGATGCTCGAGCTTGCCGAGCGCGTGATCAAGCTATCAGGCTCCAAGAGCAAGCTCGTGTTTCGCCCGCTGCCGCAGGACGATCCGCGCCAGCGTCAACCTGATATCGCGCTTGCCAAACGGGAGCTTAGCTGGGAGCCGAAAGTCCGGCTCGATGACGGCCTCATGAAGACCATCAGCTATTTTCAGAAGACGCTTTTTGCCTGAGACCCGCGAGCGGGGAGTTTCACAGCGAATTTCCGGCGGCGAAGCGTAGTTTCTTAACGCAGAAATCTGGCCTGATTTTTCGGAGTAAGAGCCAGATATTCAGAAAACTTGATCCTCTGCTATTGGCCGTATTCATTAACCATATTGCGGCAAGGATGCGGCTCGTCCTCGGGGGCTGTGGCCTAAGCTCGTCAGGGCCCTGGCGGAGGGGGTTCGAGGGAGCTGTGATGCGTAAGACATTAATAACGCGCGTCAGTGTGCTCGCGCTTGCCGTCGCGACGACCGCCGTTGCCTGTGCCGGCGGAGGAGGCGGGAGTAGTTCGCCCTCCTCACCCGGCGTGCCGGCCCCACCGCCGCCGCCACCTGCGCCACCACCGAGCATCCCGAGCGCCACCTCCGCAGAATATCGCGCGGATTGGGGGATCGACGACAGCAAGGCGATCACGGCCTGGCAAGACGGCATTACCGGCAAGGGCGTCACGATCGCCGTCATCGACTCGGGCGTTGACGGCTCAAACCCCGAAATGACTGGACGCCTCTCATCCGCTTCGACGGACATTGATTCCAGCCGCAATCTACTTTTCCAGACCGACACGCATGGCAGCGAAGTAGCCGCCATCGCCGCAGCTAACTTCAACAACAGTTCCACGGTCGGTATTGCGTTCGACGCAACGATCCTTGCGATCCGCGCGGACGATGGCAGCGGCAGTTTTCCCGGCAACTTTGTTGTCGCATCTATCAATTACGCGACGAACTATGCCGTCACCAACAACGTACCCACGATCATCAATTTGTCGCTTGGATTCAGCGGCACTCTTGGTTCTCCTATGTCCGATCCGATGGCGGCTGCAATTCAAAATGCGACGAGCCATGGCGTGATCGTTGTTAACGCAGCGGGCAATGATGGCACGCCTACGACTCCCGCGACCGAGCCCGAAGGGCCCGGCAATGTCGCGAGCACGATGTCAGTTTCCAACGGTCTCGTTGTTATCGCAGGCGCCCATGACCGCAACGACAATTTCGCTAGCTTCTCCAATGAGGCGGGCTCCCAGGCGGCTTGGTATCTGACAGCGCCCGGTGTCAATGTTGTCGTTCCAGATTTCGGCGCACCTGGTCCGACAAATGGCATGCAGCTTTGCGGCGCGGCCGGCGGTGTTGCCACGGGCAATTGCCTCGTAGCCGGCACGTCCTATTCCTCGCCTGCAGTCGCAGCAGCGCTCGCGCTTCTGCGCGAGGCCTTTCCGGGCATGACACCGGCCCAAGTCGTCCAGCTTCTACTTTCCTCTACCGACACCACCGACTCGATGGGCAACCCCTTGCCGACTTCCACATGGGGACACGGAAGGCTCGACATCGCCAAGGCCTTCCAATCTTTCGGACCGGTCCAGGCCCCGCTTACGCAGAGCGGCACTGACGTGACGCTTACGGGACCGATGGGCGTTGCGGGCGCGCCCTTCGGTGACGGCTTCGTGCGCCAGCGCGATCTCTGGCAGGCGGTTGGCTTTGATTCGTTCGGGCGCTCTTTCCCTGTAAATCTCGCGAACGGCTGGAGCCTCGCGCCGCGCACGATGCTCAATTCGCCCACTCCCTTGCTGTGGGGACAAACCGGCTCGCCGGGCCAATTCGTTGCCGTCGTCGGCACTGAAACGAAGTTCGGCCTTTCAACGCTCGAACAGCGTGCCGATACGGCGGACTATGCGCCGGCGACATTTCGCGTCGAGACGAGAGTGTCGCCGAGATTGACTGTGGCTTTTGCGAGCAATGCGCCCGCGCTGCTGCCGGTTACGCCGGCGGAAGTTGACGGCTTCATGGCCTTTGCTGGCGCAACAACGTCAAGTGCCATCACCGATCGGCTGAACCGTCACCTCTCACTCTCCTTCACGACCCAAAGCAGCAATGCGCAGCTTGGCGGTATCTTCGGCGACAGTGAGCGCCATGGTTATGAAACGCGCCTTAGCGCAGCATATGGAGGCATGCTCTCGGCGCTTACGATCGGCAGGGTGGCGGAGCAAAATGCGACGCTTGGCCTTGCTTGGTCCAACCGCATCGGTGCGACGCCTGACGGCGCAACGCAATTCATCGGCGCTTCCTCGATGTGGCAATTGAACTCGCGCTGGCGAGTCGGCGCCGAGTTTCAGATCGGCGAAACCCGAGTTGACAGCAACGGCTGGCTCACACTTGAAAAGCCGATCATCACGACGGCATTTTCCGCGAGTGCAAGCTTCGACTACGAGCCGGATCTTGTCGCGCGCCTGTTCGATGATTCATTTGGACGCTTGACCTTTGATGTTCGCCAGCCCCTGCGCGTTGAAGATGGCACATTCTCAGTCAGTCTGCCTCAAGGGAACGCTTATGGCCGCTCAAGCTTGACGTTCGTCACACGCAGCTTCGATCCATCGCCCTCCGGCCGCGAGCTCGATTACGAGCTCGGCTATGAACTGTGGTCGGGAAGCCGGTTCGCCGCCCGCGCGGCTGTATTGGTCGAAACTGAGCCGGGCCACATCCGCTCCGCCGACTCCTACGTGGTAGGATCGCTTGGCATGCGCATGCGCTTTTAACTCACCTTCAAAGGGTGAACGACGAAGAAGCTGCGTACGCGTGCGGCGGCTTCAACGGCGAAAAGTTAGCGCGGCTTCAAATGAGAACAGCGAGCCGGTCTTGGGCCTGAGCTGATCGTCCTGATAGCGCCCCGCGAGCTCGACCGTCGCGCCTGAGAACGGCATGGTGATACGCGCCTCGGCAAGATTGATGGTCACGGGCGATGTCGTTAGGATGTTTGCGCCAAGGGCGGCGGCTTGAGGCGTTGAAACAATCGCGTGGTGGTAGGTCAAGCTATAGTTGAATGAATTTGGCGCGGTCAGGCTGAGCTGAATTGAAGAGAGGCGCGAATCGCTGTCGAGGCTGAAGCCAAGCGTACGGCCGCGATAACGCATACCATCAGCGTACTGAAAATTGTTGTATGCAAAGCCGTGTTGATCAGGCCCGCTGAAGATGTTGAGCGTCGGAATGCTGCTTGTATATTCGGCCGTGAGCCTCGCCGTCCAATCGCCGAATTGCGGCCAGATGCTTCCGCCGACCAGATGGCTAGTTCCCGAGTGGTTGATCGGGTTGTTGTCCTCGTTCATCACCTGGCCATAGATCTCGAACGGCAGGCCGAAGAGCCGGTTTGAATACTTGATGTCGAACAAGCCCTCGTCGTTGACCTTGTTCGTATTGGTCGGATCGTTCTGGAAATCGAAATATTGCACGAACGGCTGGCAAGGATGCCCGGTGCCGCACATTTCGTCGGTGCGCGCAATGCCAAGCTCCAGGCCCGGGAGCGGGCTGATCGTTATGCGTAGACCGTCATAGACGGTGTTTCGGGCGACGCGAGGCCCGTCGAGAACGCCGACGAAGAACTCCGCCTGCCAGGGCCCGATCCAGCTGAGCCAGGGGCTCTTGAAAGGCGTTGTGCTGATCCTCTCGATGCCTATCTGCGGGAATGGGCGGGCATTGTTTGAAAGCGAGAGGGCTGAGAACCAGCCCGGCCCCCACCAGTGTGAGATCGAGCCCGCGTACAGTAGCACCGGCCCGACCTTTTGCGCGATATAGCTGCCGTCTAAGAGTAGATCGGCCCTTTGGTTCCATTGCTTGACCTGTGCGCCCGCCGAGATGCGAACGGCCGTTGTCCCGCCGACAAACTCGGCGGAGATCTGGCCCTGAAATTTCTCGCGGCCCATGGCATCAAAGCCGCGTACGAAACTCGGCGTACTATCAACGTCCATCGAGAGAGAATAAGAATTCCGATCGAGCGACTGTGTCTGTGCGTCAAGCCGCCGTGCTGCCGCGGCGACCTGAGAATTGGCGTTGTCGGTAAGATCGCCGACCGAGCCGGTGACGTCGCGCCAAGGCAGCGGCCACTGAGTGGTTATTCCGTGGAGCGCGCCAGAGGCGTTGAGCACTTCCACGTCAGAGCGCTGCTGCGCATCGCCAACCTCGAGCCAAGGGGAAGCGCCGGCGGAGGTGCATGTCAATAGAGCAAGAACAAACGCTCCAGTCCGCACGTCAGACCGCTTCAGGGAACGCAAGAGGCGCTCAATGTGATTCATCACAGTCCGTCCAGCCGTTCGGCGCATAAGCGATCGAAGCGGACCGCCATCGCCTTTGCGATCAATAGGGAAAGACACGAAGATTACGAGGGAAAGACCCGAGGATTAGGGGCAAGCTTCACACAATCCAGCTGCATGGGCAATGTCTTTGCAGCATGCGGTGCTCAGGCGAAATTCTCTATCTGGCGGGCCGACCATAGAACGCGGAGTTCCTCGATTGCTCGCAATCCTTCCGACTTTTTTGCGCTCGGGGTGCCTGCATTCCAGGCTTTGGGGCGCTCTGTACGATCAAACTCTCGATGGCCGCGGACCTCGACCACCACGTGTGCGGTAGAGGACGACCGATCAACTTTTCCAGCGCCTTGTAGTCGGGCGAAAAGCGGTCACGGATCCAAAGAGCATCCTTTTCGGCTATGTAGGGCCTTTGGCGCAGCTCCTTGTAGAGAAGCTGCTCGAAGAGTGAGCTTCGCTTCACGCTCCCAACAATGTTGGCTCCGCCAAACAAGCGTAGCCGCTGGGCGGCGGCATAGGCAAGGCGGCCTAAAGGCGCAATGCGCGCCTTGCGCGCTGGAAGAACGCGTTTGTAGAGCGAGGGAGGAACGTAGTCTTCGTTGGCGCCGAGGAAGCGATAAAGCTGGCGCACGACGCCGGCAGGGTCGGTCATAACGTCTAAATAGAAAACGACGAAGAGCTGCGCACGTGGGAATTGCTCGAAATAGGGCTTGAGGTTTGCTAGGTAGTCATTCTCAGCAATAATCGCTGGGGAACGAGCGAAGTCGCCGAAGCTTACCGATGAGCCAATTTCTGTGGCTCTTGCGAACAGCCAGCGCGAGATCGTGCGCTCAACCGGCTCACGTAAACCAAAGATAATCTTGATCTCGGGAAAATGCCGACGAATTTGACGGGCGATCGCGGGATCCAGAAAATAGTCGTGCGACATCTCGCCGATCGCCTTGGCATCACCTGCATCAGCAAAGAACGATAGATACCACTCTAGCGGCCTATTAGGATGGCGATCGAAATATTTGATGTCTTTGGCAATCGGGACGAAGATATCAGGA
>JBAQHC010000264.1:0-1729 GCA_049288095.1 Alphaproteobacteria bacterium
GCCTTGTCGGCCGGCATCTCATTCAAAATGGCGCTGGAGCTTCGCGGGTCGAGCTTGGCCAGGACGGCCGCGGCCGTCTCCTCGTCCATGGCCACGAGTTGCGGCGCCGCCGAGTCCGGCTCCATGCGAGCATAGATCTGCACCAGCGTGTTTGTTGCCCTGTGCGAGAACTCGTCGCGCCGTTCGAGCCAGGTCTTGTATTCGGCAGTCTTCGCCTCCAACGCGGCAATTCGCTTGTCGATCTCCTGCGCGGCCTCCGCCAGCTTCGCCTTCTGCCATGCGATGCGCGCATCCGCTGCGGCGTCGGTGACGCTGACGCAATATCTTTGCGCAAGATCGGAGTCGGGCATTGTCACAGCGGCGCCGTTCTCCGCGGGATGCGGCCGCTGTCCGCCGCCGGCGACCGCGAGGCGCGACTCATCCTCATTCGACAGATGTCGCGTCGACTGAACCGCATCGGCGGCGCCTGTGATGATGTCGCCTGCGTCTGTCGGCGCGCCGGAGGGTGGATCGGCCAAATCCGCAGGATCGGCGGGCGCCGACGCGCTCGGCGGGGGAGCCGCCTTCTTCATCACGGTTCGATTCGCTGGGGGCGTCCTCGGCATGGGTGGGATTGGTGGCGGGCCTTCTGTCTTGCCGGTCTTGACCACAATGGGAAGCCAATCTTGATCCGCCGCAACGGCCTGCCCGGGCGCAATCACGCCAACGAGGCACACTCCCGCCGCACGAAGGATCGGATCCAGGCGAGCGTAGCCCATCATTGCACCACGAGATCAGCCTGAAGCGCACCCGAGGTCTTGATTGCCTGCAAAATCGCGATGATCCCCTGCGGCTTCAGCCCAATCATATTGAGGCCGTGAACCAGTATGTGCAGGTTGGTGCCTCGAACGATCCGGAAGGTCCCTCCTTGCTCGAGGGTTGATATATCGGTTTCCGGAGTGACGACGGTCTGGCCTTCCGAGAAGGGCAGCGGCTGCGAGACCTGCGGGGTCTCCGTAACCGTCACAGTCAGGTTTCCGTGCGTGACGGCAACGGTCGAGATTTGCACGTCACGGCCGATCACGATCGTGCCCGTGCGCTCGTCGATGACGACGCGGGCGGGAGCATCGGGCTCGACGAACAGCTCGCCGATCTCGGCCATCAAGCGTGTCGGCGCGATTTGAGGCGGCCGCTTTATGTCGACGCTGCGCAGATCGGACGCACGCGCCAATCGAACGCCAAATCGCTCCATGCCGTAGACATTGATGGCGTCAGCGATGCGCACCGCGGTGGCGAAATCAGGGTTGCTCAGCTCAAGACCGATGAATTCAACGTCCGCAAACTGGCCGGGTGCCTGGCGCTCAACCAATGCGCCATTGGGAATGCGGCCCGACGTCGGCACGTTCTGCGTCACGGTTTGGGCCGCCCCGGCAACCTGATAGCCGGACACAGTGACCGGGCCCTGGGCAACCCCGTAGATGAGGTTGTCCGCGCCGTAGAGTGGGGTCATGATCAACGAGCCGCCGAGAAGCGACGTCGCATCGCCGATCGAGGAGACGGTCACGTCGATCCGCGTGCCGGTTTGCACGAAGGCCGGGAGCTCGGCGGTGACGATAACCGCCGCGGCGTTGTGCGTGCGCGTGTTCTGCTTGTAGATGTTCACGCCCATGCGATTGAGCATCGCCTGCAGCGACTGCTCGGTGAAGGGCGAGTTGCGCAGACTGTCGCCGGTCCCATTGAGCCCGATGAC
>JBAQHC010000265.1:0-1689 GCA_049288095.1 Alphaproteobacteria bacterium
GAACACCGCTTGCACCACCAGGTAGCCCACCGCGGCGGCGAGCGCGGTGGACCCGTCCGCCTTTCTGGCGAATCCAATGGCGACACCGACCGCGAACAGCAGAGGGAGGTTGGTGAAGAGGGCGCCACCGGCAGCGCTCATTGCCTGGAAGAACGGTCCGATGACCGGCGCGTGGATCTTGCCCAGAAGGTCGTCCTGACCAAGCCGGAGCAGAATGCCCGCCGCGGGCAGAACGGCAATCGGCAACATCAGGCTCTTGCCCAGTCGCTGCAATTGCGCGAAGCCGGGAATACGCAGACCCGACTTCGCCGATGCCACTTGAGGTTTCGTCGTGTGTGTCCTGAAAGCGGTGATGAACTTGCCGGTGAGAGTCCGGCCAGCGTAGTGACCAAGCAGCGCTGTAGCTGGTGGCCGGCGGTAGGGGAGACCCGACCGTCGAAGCGTCACAACAAAGTCCCTTTGGGGGGCGAGCAAGCAACCGGTCCGCAGCATCAAGCGAACCTTGCAGCGTCGTCAACCTCCCCCTGCTTGCCAGGGGAAAGAGCGGGAGCCGAGCCCGTACTACGGGGGCGAAGGCCATGGACGGTGTGAAGACCTTGGATGTGCAGCACCCAGGAACCCGTCGGCGTATGGAGGGTGGAACGGTTGTACAGCTCATCACCGAACAGGAGAGATCCGTCTCGGCACCGGCGTTGTGGCCGCAGGTTGCCGCGCTGCGGTGCTCGGTAGCGGCGAAGCCTATAAGCGGTGATCCCGTGAAGTGGTGGAGCGTCGAGCGGAAGTCGGAGGAGGGCATAGTAGCGGTGATCGGCGTGGACAACACAACCCGTCGTAGCGAAGGGCCTCCAGCCAGGTGTGCACGGCCGACCGGGGAAGGGTGCGAGGGACTGCCGTGAACGGCTATTCGCCCTCGAATTCGTTCACCTGAGAACCGGGTGCGGGTGCTTGGGCTCGTCGCCAACACGGGTGGCTTCGTGGAATGCGGCGGGCCGACTGCCTGGGGGAAAGCCGGATGAGGGAGAACTTCATGTCCGGTTTGGGAAGGGGGAGCAGGAAACGGGGCTGAGCCACCGCGCCTGCTCCCTACTTCACTGGTTCCCGCGATGCTGTTGAAGGCGAAGGTAACTGCTGCCCATACCACCGTGACCACGACCACGAAGCGGTAGCTGCGCCACCAGGGCCGCATCCTGCGGCCCCAGGTGAGGTAGATGGCGGCCCAGACGACGAGCAAGTGAATCCCCCAGAACCCGAGGAACTGATAGTGGGGAAAATCCGGACTCTTCAGGACCGGCGAGATCAACGCCTGTGTGCTCAAAACCAGGCCCCAGTAGTAGGTGAGGGCAAAGGCCCAGTGTCGGCGCGACCACAAGGCGTAGGCCGCAGCGACGGTCGCGAGATCGGTCAGGTTCAGCGGCACCGACCGTTCGATGCGAGGTGGGATCAGTGCGTAGATCAGACCCGCGCCGTATATCGCGGCGGTCAGCACGCCAAGGACGTGGCCGAGGCGGCGGGCCTGCGATTCGGTCTGCCTGCGCCCGATCCAGACCAGGAGCGCAGCGCCTATCGCGAACACCTCGATGACGGCCCAGTATGACGGGCCGTACGCCGAGAACTCCGTTGTGTAGAGAACAGCCCCATCAACTCCGCAGTTTCGTCGCACGCTGTTGCCATCAGGCATGCGATGGCCCA
>JBAQHC010000266.1:0-3600 GCA_049288095.1 Alphaproteobacteria bacterium
CGCTTGGAGCTTGAGAAGTCTTCGAAAATCGAGCCGCCATCGACGCGCCAGTTCTGCGGCAGAATCTGCTCGACACCTTCGAAAGCGCGCTCGAACAAGGGAAAGCGCATGCGCACATGGCGGAGCCAAGTCGCCACAACGCGGTTGTTGGCGATGATGAGCGAGGCGCCGATGACGATCATCGTGAACGTGAAGGGCACCGGCGACAGCGTAAGCACGATGCCGGCCATCATTAGAACAAAGCCGATGAGTTGCAGGATCAGCCGCATGGCGCCGATCCTATATCGGCCGGCACGCGAATGCCACGCCTGCAACTAGCCCGAGCGGCCGAGCGGGAAAGTGTGGGTGACGTGGCCCATTTTGCGGCCCGCCCGCGTCTCGCGCTTGCCGTAAAGATGCAAATGCGCGTTGGGGTCTTTGAGGTAAGCGCGCCATTCATTCACATCGTCGCCGATTAAATTGGTCATGACCGCATCCGAATGGCGCTTGGCGTTCCCCAGCGGCCAGCCGCAAATTGCGCGGATGTGCTGGGTGAATTGCGATGTTTCGGCAGCGTCGATCGTCCAATGCCCGCTATTGTGGACGCGCGGCGCGATCTCGTTGACGATCAGCTCTTGGCCGATAACGAAAAACTCGACACCGAGAACGCCGATATAGTGGAGCGCCTCAGCGATGTTCTGCACGATCAGCTGCGCGCGCCGCGCGAGATCGCCATTCCAGCGCGCGGGCACGTGGCTCGTCTTCAAAATGTGCTCGCTTGTGTGCGTGTTTTCGGTGAAGTCAAAGGCAGCGAAACTTCCATCAGCTCCGCGCGCGGCCACGATAGAAGCTTCGCCATCGAATTTCACGAAGGCCTCAAGGCAGCAGGGCCGCGCGAAGCGCTTGAACGCGGTTTCGAGCTCGCCTCGCGTTGAAACCTTCGCCTGGCCTTTGCCGTCATAGCCTTCGCGGCGCGTCTTGAGCACGGCGGGAAAGCCGATCAACTTTTCCGCCGCCGCAATGTCGTCCGGGGAGGAAATATCGGCAAAGGCCGCGACCTCGATCTTAAGGCCGGTCAGAAACTGCTTCTCTCTCAGCCGGTCTTGCTTGGTTTCAAGCGCGCGAGGTGAGGGCAGAACCGGAATGCGCTCGGCAATCTTGTGCACGCATTCGAGCGGCACATTCTCCCATTCGTGTGTTACGACCGCAGCGGAGCTGCAGAGCTCTACGATTGCATTTGCATCGGCGAAGCTCGCGCAAATGTGGCGCGAGGCGACATGCGCTGCAGGCGCATCCTTGTCCGGATCAAGCACGATGGTGCGCAAGCCGAGCTCGGCGGCGGCGAGGCAAAGCATGCGCGCAAGTTGCCCGCCGCCCAAAATGCCGATTGTCTGCCCTGGCTCGATCACCGCCGGTCCTCATGGTTCGACAGGCTCACCATGAGGGAGAGCAAACACGTCTTCCTCATCCTGAGCTCGTCGAAGGATGAGACCCAAAACGCCTTGGAATGCCTCATCGCTTCTTGCGGATCGCTTTGACGACGGTTGCGACGGCGCTTTTGTCCTCCGGCGTATCCGGAACGGCAGCGGTTTGCGCGGCGCGCCATTTTGCGAGGCGATCGGCCACCACAAGGTCGTGCGTCGCCAGGATCGCAACGGCAAAGAGCGCGGCATTCACCGCGCCGGCCTCGCCGATCGCCAGGGTTCCGACCGGCACGCCGCCAGGCATTTGCACGATCGAAAGGAGGCTATCGAGGCCCTTGAGCGACTGGGTTTCGATGGGGACGCCCAGCACGGGCAGTTCCGTCATGGAGGCCGCCATACCGGGGAGGTGCGCTGCGCCCCCGGCCCCTGCGATCAACACTTTGAGGCCGCGCGATTTCGCCGAGGTTGCGTAATCGTAAAGCCGCCGGGGCGTCCGGTGCGCCGAAACGACCTTGGCTTCATAGACAATCCCAAGCGTTTCCAGGGTCTTTGCGGTATGCTGGAGGATCGGCCAGTCGGAGCGGCTGCCCATGATCACGCCAACAAGGGGTTTGGGCTTAGGGGCGGTTGCCAAATCCGTTAACCTCCCGCCCCGAGAGGGGGCGTGCCGATTCGCTTAGCGATTTTCTAGCGAAAGTACGGCAGTATAGATTGTGCCGAACACGGAGCAAGGCCGCGCGGGCGTAGCTTCTTGACTGGGTTGTTGAGGGATTGGGCTGGGTTAAGTCGGCGAGAATCGCATGGCTATAAAGATCGAGGGTTCAAGGCCTGTTGCTGGGCCGCTCGGGGTGACGCAAGTACGGGCGGCGGGGGGCGTGGCGCGCGCCGAGCCCACGAGCGCCGTACCCGCCGCCAAATCAGTCGAAGACACCGTCCTCATCTTGGGTATTCCGGATGCCGAGCTTACGCCGCGCGTCCGGGCCGCGATCAGCAAATTGATGGGCGAGGTGATCGAGCTCAAAAAGGAGCTCGAGAAGAACAAGCGCCGGCTCGACGAGCTCGAGGCTTTGGCCGACGAAGATACGCTTCTGCCGGTGCTCAACCGCCGCGCTTTTGTGCGCGAGCTGATGCGGACGAAGAGCCTCCTGGAGCGCCACGGCCAGAAGGCGTGCCTCATTTATATCGACATGAACAATTTCAAGGAGATCAACGACGCCTATGGCCATGCTGCAGGCGATGATGCCTTAAGGCATGTCGGCAAGGTGGTGAAGGCGAGTGTGCGCGCGACGGATTCGGTTGGTCGGCTGGGCGGGGATGAGTTCGGCGTGATCTTGACGCGTGCGACGCTCGATCAAGCCAAGATGCGCGCCGAGGCAATCGCGAAAACGATTGTCGAAACGCCGTTCGAAGTCGGCGGTAAGAATATTCCGCTATCGATCGCCTATGGAGTTTGCGAGATCACGGTGGATGGCGATATCGAGGCCGAGCTTCATTCCGCCGACCGCGCGATGTATGAGCACAAGCGCGGCAGCAGCGACAAACCCGCCGACAAGCCGGATAAGCCCGGCAAGTAACCATTGAAACGCCCGCAGCCTAAGGCCCGATGACGTTGAAGAGCTTGGCGTTTGCCGCCATTTGCGCCTCAAGCGAGGGCTAGGCGATGATGTCGGGGACGATCATGTCTTCGATGCGCGCGATTTCATCTCTCAGCCAAAGCTTGCGCTTCTTGAGCCGCTGCATTTGCAGCTGATCGCGCGAGGCCTGATCGGCGAGCGCCGAGATTGCGGAATCAAGATCCCGATGCTCCTGCTGCAAGAGCGCAAGGCGCGTCTTCAAGATCTCGATTTCTTCTTCGGACATGAAACTCTAGTCGGCGCTCACAGCCTTAACGACCCTTTGCCATTCGCTGCCGCCGATGATGCGATCCTGATCGCCGGCGGTTATCCGGCGCGCGGCAAAATATTGCCGCAGATTATCATTCGCAAGCTCGACGCGTGTCTCCGGCTCGGTTTCGTTGTCGGCGCAATCGGGCGCAGCGCGTTGCTCCAAAAGGGAACAATGCGTCTCCTCAAGCTCAAGCTCGATCGCCTGAATGCGCTTTCTTATGTCGGCCTTCTTATCCTCAGTAATGAGATTTCTCGACTTGAGCAGGCGCCGCGTCGTGCGGATCGGCGACACGATCGCATTGGCCCATTCT
>JBAQHC010000267.1:0-4242 GCA_049288095.1 Alphaproteobacteria bacterium
ACATAGAGCTGCCACAGATTGCCGCCTCTGATGCCGCCTTCGCGCCAATCGAGCCCAGCCTTTTTGATGCGCTCTCTGATCGCGTCATAGCCAATGGCTGAAAGCGCGACATGATCGACCGCCTTGCTGCCGACCGGCACGGAGCCGTCCGGCTCGGTCGTTGCGGCATGGCCGGCATACATGTGGATTATCGCGAAACCGCTGAGCGTCGGCACGCCGAACCACGCGCCGGGAAAGCCGAGCGGCGGGCGCTTTTCTTCAGTGAGGCCGAGAATGTTTTGATAAAAGCGGCGCGATTTATCGAGATCGGCCGTCTTGATCGAGACGTGAAACACGCCGGTGATGATGCCATCCGCCATTCAATTCTCCGGGGCGCTGCGTTGTTGACAAAGGTTAGAGCGGTGCCGCGCAGCTTGCCAGTCTCGATGTCTAGGACACTGATCGCCGGGGTCTTGCCAATGGCGCCAGAAACGACTAGTTTATAGACTAGTCTGTGGAGATGAAAATGGCGGAAATCGGGGCCGATGAGGCGGAAGCTGAGTTCGACTCTCTCCTCGACAGAGTGGAGCGAGGCGAGGTGATTACGATCGTCAAGCAGGGACGGCCCGTAGCCAAGCTCATGCCTGTTCCGGCGCAGAGCGAGCTTACCCCGAGAGACGATCACCATCCGCGAGGATTTGTATGACCGAAATCGGAGCCTTTGAGGCCAAGACGCATTTCTCGGCGTTGCTCGAGCGCGCGGAGCGTGGCGAAGAAATCTTGATCACTCGGCGCGGCAAGCCCGTGGCGAAGATCGTGCCCGTAAGACCTGCGCATGACCCGGAGCAGGTGCGTGCGGCGCTTGACAGGTTGCGTGCGATGGCAAAAACCGCCGGTTTGAAGCCACCGACGCCCGAAGAGCTCAAAGAGTGGCGTGAAGAGGGCCGTCCCTAGTGCCGAGTCTAATCGTCGACTCGTCCGCCGTTGCATCCATCGTTCTTGGCGAAAATCCTGAAATTGATGCGCAATGGTCTGCACTTATCGTCACAGGTGGGGCACTTGCTCCAGCGCACTTTCCGATCGAGTTAGTAAACACCCTCGTCATGGCGGTGCGCCGCAAACGGATAACGGAATTACATCGCTCAAGGGCACTTATTGAAATCGCCAAGCTGGCAATAGAGATCGAGCCGCCGCTCGATTGGACGGATCTAGAACGCACCTCTAAACTCGCCCAAACACACAAACTGTCTGTATACGATGCAATCTACTTAGATGCAGCGATGCAAATTGGTTTGCCACTCGCAACACATGATAAGGCGCTTAGATCTGCAGCGCAGGGTTTAGGCGTCGGCCTATTGCAATAACCGCGGGTTCATTCGCCGCTAAACGTATTTGACTTTGACAACTTCATAGGAGCGGCCGCCGCCGGGCGTGTTGACCTCAACGGTGTCGCCGGCCTCTTTGCCGATCAGCGCGCGCGCAATCGGTGAAGAGACTGAGATCTTGCCCTTTTTCACATCGGCTTCGAAATCGCCGACGATCTGATAGACGGCCTTAGTCTCGGTGTCTTCGTCGATCACGGTGACGGTCGCGCCGAACTTGATTTGATCGCCCGAGAGCTTGGAGGTGTCGATCACCTGCGCGCGGCTCATCAAATCGTCGAGCTCCATCAAGCGCCCTTCGATGAAGCCCTGGCGTTCCTTGGCCGCGTGATATTCGGCGTTTTCCGAGAGATCGCCATGCGTGCGCGCTTCGGCAATCGCCTGGATTGTGGCGGGCCGCTCGACGGTCTTCAAATGGCGGATCTCTTCCTCGATCTTGCGGTAACCGTCCGCCGTCATGGGCACTTTGTCCATGTGGTCTCTTCTTTCAGGGCCGAGCGACAGAAAAAGAGCCACACAACCAAAAAGGTTGCCGTGACCCTCAGAGCTATCTTCCAACTTATTAAGAGTAGGATTGCAGGGGCTCAACTTCAAGCTGGCCCGCCTTAACTTCTTCGATCGCCCTGACCGCCGCCCGCGCACCCGCTACGGTCGTGTAATAGGGGATTTTCGAGACCAGCGCCGTGCGGCGGAGCTCGAACGAATCGGCCAATGCCCGCGCGCCTTCGGTGGTGTTGAAGACAAGCGTTATGTCGCCGTTTTTCATCGCGTCGATGATGTTCGGCCGGCCCTCATGGGCCTTGTTGATTTCCTCGACCGCGAGGCCTTGATCAACAAGAAATTTTGCCGTGCCGCGCGTCGCGACAAGCTTGAAGCCCTCCGCAAGGAGGCACCGGGCCGGCTCGATGATCGCCGATTTGTCGCGATCCTTGACCGAGAGGAACACCTTGCCGCCCGTTGGCAATACGGTGCCGCCGCCAAGCTGGCTCTTGGCGAAGGCGCGCGCAAAGCTGCGGTCGATGCCCATGACCTCGCCGGTCGAGCGCATCTCGGGGCCGAGCACGGTGTCGACGCCCGGGAAACGCGCGAACGGGAACACCGCTTCCTTCACGGCGATATGCGGCGCGGCTTGTGGCTGTTTCCAGAGCTTGTCGAGTTTTTCGCCCGCCATCACGCGCGCAGCGATCTTGGCGACCGGCACGCCCGTGGCCTTGGCAACGAAAGGCACCGTGCGCGAGGCGCGCGGGTTCACTTCAAGCACATAAACGTCGTGGTTCTGCACGGCGAATTGCACATTCATGAGGCCGACGACTTTGAGCGCGCGTGCAAGCGATTCTGTTGCGCGCTCGATTTCCGTGATGATTTCCTTGGCCAGCGAATAAGGCGGCAGCGAGCAAGCTGAATCGCCCGAATGCACGCCGGCCTCTTCGATATGCTCCATGATGCCGGCAATCACCACGCGCTCGCCGTCGCAAATCGCATCGACATCGACCTCAATCGCATCCATGAGATAGCGGTCGATGAGAGCTGGCTCCTTGGCGCTGATCTCGAACAGCTCGCGCACTTGCGCGCCGGCATGGCGCCCGGCTTTGCTGCCGGACGCGATCGCCTTGAGGTGCGCTTCCTCCGAGATGATTTGCATGCCGCGCCCACCAAGCACATTTGACGGGCGAAGCACGATCGGCAGGCCGACTTGCTGAGCGATCTTTTCGACGTCGTGCAGGCTCGTCGCGATGCCGTTGGCGGGCTGGCGCAATCCGAGTTGATGAATGAGCTTTTGGAAGCGGCCGCGGTCTTCGGCGAGGTCGATGGCATCGGGCGATGTGCCGAGAATCGGAATGCCGGCGGCCTCGAGCGCTGGCGCAAGCTTCAAAGGTGTTTGTCCGCCGAATTGCACAATGATACCGACAACTTTGCCGTTCGTCATTTCCTTTTCGATCAGCTCAATTACGTCTTCCGGCGTCAGCGGCTCAAAATAGAGCCGGTCGGATGTGTCGTAGTCGGTCGAGACGGTTTCCGGATTGCAGTTGACCATGATGGTTTCATAGCCGGCTTCGCTGAGCGCAAACGCGGCGTGGCAACAGCAATAGTCGAACTCAATACCCTGGCCGATGCGGTTTGGCCCGCCGCCCAAGATCACGATCTTTTTCTTGTCGGTCGGGTGGCTCTCGCATTCGGGCTCGCCGAACGAAGGCGCCTCATAAGTCGAATACATGTAGGGCGTGATCGCCTCGAACTCGGCGGCGCAAGTGTCGATGCGCTTGTAGACTGGTTTGACGCCAGCGAGGCGCCGGGCAATCGCGACTTCATCGGCATGAGTCTTGGCGAGCGCGGCGATGCGCTTGTCGGAAAAACCCATCGATTTGAACTTGCGCCAACCGGCGGCGTCTTTCGGCACGCCATGCGCGATGATTTCGCGCTCGGCGGCGATGATTTCTTCAAGCCGCGCGATGAACCACGGATCATATCCAGCGATCGAACAAATCTCGGCGGCGCTAATCCCGCGGCGAAGCGCTTCGGCGGCAACCAGCAAACGCTCAGGCGTCGGCACGCGCAAAGCATCGCGGTAAGCATCGAGCGGATCATCGCTGGTCGCGGCGAGCGCGACCTCGTTGAGGCCATCGAGCCCGGTTTCGAGTGAGCGCAGCGCCTTTTGCAACGATTCATGAAATGTGCGGCCGATCGCCATGGCTTCGCCGACCGACTTCATCGAGGTCGTCAGCACAGGTTCGGCATCGGGGAATTTCTCGAATGCGAAGCGCGGAATTTTGGTGACGATGTAGTCGATTGTCGGCTCGAACGAAGCGGGCGTCGCCTTAGTGATGTCGTTTTCAAGTTCATCGAGCGTGTAGCCGACGGCCAATTTCGCTGCGACCTTTGC
>JBAQHC010000268.1:0-1666 GCA_049288095.1 Alphaproteobacteria bacterium
CGACAAGATGATCGCGCAATTCAAACGGCATATCGAGGAAGTGAAGCAGGCGATCCCGAAAGAGCGACTGCTGATCTTCGATGTGCGCGAAGGCTGGGAACCGCTGTGCGGGTTTCTCGGCGTGGCTGTGCCGCAAACGACGTTCCCACAAACAAATTCGCGCGAAGAACTGCTGGCGATGCGCGCAGCGGCTCCGCCGATTGCAGACATCGATTCAGAACGGATGCAGCAAATGGCCCGCGAGCGCTTCGGCAAGAAGTCATAGGAGGAGCAGATGCCGCTTCAAGTGATTGGTGCGGGCCTGCCGCGCAGCGGGACACTGTCGCTCAAACATGCACTCGAAGAACTTGGCTACGGCCGCTGCCATCACATGGACGAATGTTGGAACAGCCCGGAACGGCAAGCGCTCTGGAAACACGTGTTCGATGAAGACTACCAAGACTGGGACAAAATATTTGAAGGGTATGGCGCAGCGGTCGATGCGCCAGCTTGCTATGTCTTCGACAAGCTCGCGAGCTATTACCCTCGCGCCAAAGTCGTGCTGACGACACGCGATCCACAGGCCTGGCTGAAGTCGCTGCAATCAGCGATGTTTAACCCCGACTTCTTTGCGCGAATGGCGCGCTCGCCGATTTCTCAGATGCTGGAGCCGATGTTTCGGTATCATATGCGCCAACTTGGGGCCCCTATGCCTGAGGGCGTCACCGCCCTTGCGGCTCCGCCGCCGCCCGGGGCGCTGCTTGCCGAACGCGAGGCGCATCACGCCGACGTCATGCGCAAAATTCCGGCTGACCGGCTGCTCGTGTTCGACGTAAAGGAGGGCTGGGAACCGCTGTGTAAGTTTCTTGGCAAGCCGATGCCGAGAACGCCTTTCCCGCGTGTCAATAGCTCGGCGGAATTTCAGACGAATTTCGCTCTTCCGGGCTAAGCCCGAGTTGCATAAGCCGTTAGACTAGTCGCGCGGACCGGCTTTCGCCGTAACATCAGGCTTTGGCGGCGCCTTCATCGTAATAGGCATAAGGTACGAGCTTGCCGTTGTCTTGCTTGTATCCCGACAAGACCGTTACACCCACGCGAGAGGTGCCGATATCGATCTCGCACTCCGGGAAAACGACGAGAGAGCGGCCTGACCGCTGCACGAATACGGTCGAAAAGCCCTCCGGGCCGCGCTTCGACCAGAATTTTATGCGCGAGTAGAACGGCTCTTTTCGCCAGTGATCGGGATAGCTCTGGTCTGTGACGATAACCAGCTCACCCGTCTGATAGGTGCACATTACGAAGTGGCATCGATCAGGCCGCCACTCCTCCCCAAGCACCGGATTGGTCGTCCATCCGCATTGAAAGACGCGACAATCGCCCGGGCGGGTTGCGTAAAGCTTGCAACGCCGCCCGACAGCAAAGTGCGCGCACCACTTGCCGGCCGGCTTGCTGAGTTCCTTGATCTCCATGACCTTGCAGCAGAGGCTGCAATCCGCACATGGACGAGGCTCAGATGGTCCAACCATTGCGGGACTTATGGCTCGAGCTCGCTATCCCAGTAGAGATAGTCGGCCCAGCTTTCGTGCAAATAGCCACGCGGGAATTGACGGCCGTTTTCATAAAGCTCGAATACGCTCGGTTGGCGCGGCGGATTGAAGGGCTGCATCTTGGAGTCGCGCGGCATGCG
>JBAQHC010000269.1:0-1903 GCA_049288095.1 Alphaproteobacteria bacterium
CTATATTGTCCGCTTCGACGAAAACAGCGTGAGATGGGAGTTGGCGTTCTTTGAGTCATCTCGCCGCCACCCAGTCTCGGTTGGTGCCTCGAATATTCAACGGCCAAATTGACAGAGGTCAACCGATGGGGATCGCAGTTCGCGAAGATGAGGCACTTTTCTGGAGGCGCAATTGAATTCTCCTCGTGAGGCATCGCGCATGAAGCTGACCTTGATCGTGGTGGCGGACGCAGGTCACCTTCGGTTGTTTTCAACCGACGACCGTGGCGCATCGATTGCGCATCTGCCGGGTGATACGGATTCCATCCCCAATCCGCCGTCGCGCGAACATAAGAGCGACCGGCCCGGACGCGCATTCAAGGCTGGCGGCACGCGCCGTCCCGCAATGGAGCCGAGAAGCGATCCGCATCGAAAGGCTGAGGAGAGCTTTGCCAAGGAGGTTGCAGGGCATGTTGGCAGCTTGTTGAGCAGCGGTGCCTACAAGAATGCCGTTCTCTTTGCGCCTCCGGCGTTCCTCGGGGCGCTACGCCAGGATTTCTCGGAAGCGACCACGAAAATGATTGCCGCGCAAATTCACAAGGATGTCATCAAGCTCAGCACGGATGAGATTCGTGATCACGTGAGAAGCGTCTTGTTGCCGTCAGAATGACGAGTATGCTCAAGGAGTTGCATTAGGAAGCTGGGCCAAGTCTTTTCAATAGCTTAGAATTCGGCCGTCTTCTCCCCCCGGCTCTGCCCAGCTTGTCTCAGCTGCGGGTTCAGTTGGCCGGCTCGCCGGTCGACGTTCTGAGAACAGAATCCTTCTTTGAATCGATCCACCAAGTGTTGAGCCACGGCCAGCCGAACGCCGATTCTGGTTTCGGGCGGCCAAAGCGATCCCAATAGGCAACCCAGGTTTTGCCGCCGACGCTGTAAAGCGGCAGCGAATAGAAATTCCATGACAGCACGCGATCGAGAGCGTGTACCGAAGTCAGAACCTCATCCATTGTCCGGGCGGAAATGACTTTCTCGACGAGCGCATCAACGACTGGGCTCTTAACCCCCACCCATGCCGGGCTCGACGGCACGTCAGCGGCAAAGGACTCCCAACCGTTGCGCAACTCCGGCCCCGGCAAGGGCGGCGCAGGGCGGAACGTGACCATCACATCGTAGTCGAATTTGTGCTGGCGCTCGATGAACTGCGGCAAGTCGACGAGGCGAATTGTTGCGGTGATGCCGAGGAGCTTCAAATTCTCAGCCCACTGGTTGGTCGCGAGCTGATAATTCGGATCCGACATCATGACCTCGAACTCAACCGGAACATCCGACTTGGGAAATCGCAGCTTGCCGTCTTTCATTTTATATCCGGCATCCGACAATAGCTTTGCAGCGACACGCAGATTATTACGCAGGCTCTCCTGCGTTCCATCGGTGTCGGGGAGATGAACGGGCTGCGTGAAGACACGCGGCGGCAATTGTTTTCGATAAGGTTCGAGCAGTGCGAGTTCCGCTGCAGTTGGCAGGCCGGAGGCCGCAAGCTCCGTACCCGGATAGCCAAAGTAGTTTTCCGAGCGCACCAGGCTGCCGTAGAACAGATTTTTGTTCATCCAGGTAAAGTCGAATGCGTAGCCTAACGCTTCGCGCAGCACCGGATCCTTCAGTTTGGTGCGGCGCAGATTGTAGTAGTAGGCTTGATGGTTGAAGCCGCTCTGCTGGGCGATCACGTCGCGTATGACTTGGTGATGAGTAAATGCGGGAAAATTATACGCGGCCGCCCAGAGCTTCTGGGATGCTTCAAATCTAATGTCGGTATCGCCGGCTTTGAAGCCCTCGAAGGCGACCGTCGAATCCCGATAATACTCGTAGATGATCTTATCGAAATTGAAGCGGCCGACATTGATCGGCACATCCTTGCCCCAGTAAT
>JBAQHC010000270.1:0-27502 GCA_049288095.1 Alphaproteobacteria bacterium
TGCCTCGCTCGGCCATGAAGTCATCGGGGTCGACCTCAACCCGCAAAAGGTCGAACTCCTCAACGAAGGCCGCTCGCCGATCGTCGAGGAGAAGATTGGTGATCTAATTAGCTCCACGGTGCGAAGCCGCCGCCTGCGTGCGACCGGGAATGCCTTGGAGGCAGTCGCCGAGAGCGACATCAGCTTCATCTCGGTGGGCACGCCGAGCCGGCCCAATGGCGCGCCATCGCTCGCCGCGCTCGACGCGGTGACCGCTGAAATCGGCAAAGCGATTCGCGCCAAAGGCGCGCCACATACGGTGATCGTGCGCAGCACTGTACCTCCGGGAACGACGGAAACGCGTGTCGGCCCCGCGCTCGAACGCGAGTCGGGCCGCGCCCTTGGCGATGGCCTCGAGCTCGGCTTTCATCCTGAGTTTCTGCGCGAGGGCAGCTCGGTTCATGATTTCCTGACGCCGCCCTACACGATCATCGGATCGAACCGCCCGCAATGCCGGAAGATGATCGAGGAGCTCTATCAGACTGTGAATGCGCCGATCATCGAGACGAGCTTCGTCGCGGCGGAGGCGGTGAAGACCCTGTCAAACGCGTTTCATGCGCTCAAGATCGCCTTCGCGAACGAAGTCGGCGCTCTCATGAAGCAGCTCGGCGTCGACGGCCGCGAACCAATGGCGATCTTCTGCCGCGACCATCAGCTCAATATTTCCGAAGCCTATCTGCGGCCCGGGTACGCTTTTGGCGGCTCATGCCTGCCAAAAGATCTGCGCGCACTTGTTTCGCTCGCGCGCGAGCTCAATGTCGATCTGCCGGTGCTTTCATCGGTGCTTCCAAGCAACAACGCGCATATCGAGCGCGCCTTCAACATGGTGATTGAGCGCGGGAGAAAGCGCATTGCCCTGATCGGCCTCGCCTTCAAGCCCGGTACCGATGACTTGCGCGAATCACCATTGGTAACCCTTGCCGAGCGCTTGATCGGCAAAGGCTATGACATGACCATCGTCGATCACAATGTCGAAATCAGCCGCTTGGTTGGTGCCAATCAAGCCTTCATCAATAGAGAGATCCCGCATATTGAGCGCCTCATGTGCGATGACACGCGCGAGGCCTTAGCCAACTCCGACATCGTCATCGTTGGCCATGCGATAAAAGCCGATGCCGACGCTATTGCCGCGCACCAGAGCCGCCTCACGGTCATCGATCTCCAAGGCAACGCCGCGATCGCCGCAGCCAGCCAACACGACTATCAAGGCATTTGCTGGTGAAACGCCTGATTCGCGCTCCATCCGCCCCTAGAGCACGATAGAGCCGGACAAAGCCTTGCTTTAGTCGTGGCTTAATCATTTGAACAGCATGGCGAGCGTATTAAGTTCCAGCTATAGAAGCCGGAGCCTGTTCGCTCAGACCTGAACACAAATCCCTCGCAACTTATCGACGCGCGATCCACGCTTGAGAATCCTTTACCACCATCGCACGGCAGCTCGCGACGGAATGAGCGTCCATATCGAAGAACTCGTTGCGGCCCTTCGCGCCCAGGGGCATGAAGTACTTGTTGTCGGCCCGACCAGCGCAGAGGGCAATCAAGCAGGCAAGCTCGAGTCTCTTCTCGACCGGGTGAGACAAGTCCTGCCGGGCGCCGTCTTCGAGCTGCTCGAATTTGCTTACAACATTCCCGCGTATCTCAAGCTCAGGCGCGCCTATCGGTCGTTCAAGCCTGATTTCCTTTATGAGCGTTACAATCTTTATCTTCGTGCGGGGCTCTGGCTTAAGCGGCGCTACAAAGTGCCGATGATACTTGAAGTGAACTCGCCTCTTGCTCAGGAGAGAATAAAGCAGGGCGGCCTCGCATTTCGACGTTTGGCGCAGCACTTTGAAGAATCGATATGGGGCGAAGCTGACGCCGTTCTGCCCGTTACCAATGTGCTGGCCGACATCATCGCTCGAACCCGCCAAACCCGCGACGGAATATTCGTGATCCCCAATGGCGTCGACCTCGCGCGGTTCGGCGCAATAGTCGCACGCGATCTGGCGAAGCACCGGCTCGGTTTGGACCAGTCGGTCGTCTTGGGCTTCACGGGATTTATTAGGCCCTGGCACGGCCTCGAATGGGCAATCGAGGCGCTTAGTTCCCTGCCGCGAAATGTGCATTTGCTTGTTGTTGGCGATGGTCCGGCGCGCGAAGCCCTTGAAACTCAGGCAAGAGAGGCGCAAGTGAGCGAGCGCGTGCATTTCGTCGGGCGTGTCGATCATACGCAAATAACGGCATATATGAATGCGTTCGATATCGCCCTTCAGCCGCGGGCTGTTGCTTACGCTTCACCACTCAAACTATTCGAGTATATGGCGCTGGCTTTGCCTGTGATCGCGCCGGATCAGCCAAACATCCGCGAGATCTTAAAGCACAATGAGACCGCCTTACTCTTCGACCCCGCAAGCAAGCAAGCCTTTATGGACTGCATCAATTCGCTGTGCAGTGATCCGGCATTAGGGCCCCGCCTTGGCAAGGCAGCACGCGTTGCAATCGAGACGATCCCTTACACCTGGCAACACAATGCCGCGCGCGTTGCCGAAATAGGCGCAGGCTTACAAGCGAAGCGCACGCAACCGGCTGAGTAGCGTCACGCCCAACCCTCGATCCGCGCTTGCAGCGCCGCAACGCTCATCGCCCAATTCACACCGAAGCGCTTGATATCAAACAAATCGATCGGCCCGACATTCGTTCCGCCATAGGCGGCAAAACATGAATTGTAGCCAATCTCCCGCACTAATTCGCGGCGCTCCGGCGTGATATCGGTGCGGCGTCCGAAGCAATAAGCGAACATGACGTCGTTGATTTCGAGTTCAGAGCGGATTTGGCGGTGAGCGCTCTCAAGCTCTGTGCGCGCCTCGGTCTCTTCGACTTTCGCAAGGTTGATATGATTGACCGTATGCGAGCCTATCTCGAAGCCGCACGCTTTCATCTCACGCAGCTGTTCCCAGCTCATCGCAGGAAGACCGTGTCCCAGCTTCGCAAGATCATGCGCAAAAGCGCGATCGGTTCCGACAATACCGGTGGATACAAAGAAGGCGGCCGGCACGCCGTGCTTTTTTAAGATCGGAAACGCATTTTGATAGTTGTCGAGATAGCCGTCATCGAACGTCACCGCGACAATCGGACGTGAAGATGATCGATCGATCGAATTCGCAACGATCTCGCTCGGCGCGACGATCTGGTATCTCTTGCGAATGAAGGCGATTTGCCGATCGAAAGACTCGATCGCAATGGTGACATTATCTCTAAGCTCATCGTTGACGCGATGATAGCAAAGCACCGAAACACGCTGCGCTTTTTGTGCCGCAAGCCGCCGATTCTGTAAAGGCGCGAGCGACGCCGTGTATCCAGCAAAGACGAGTCGCTTCGCCGTCTCACGAGCACCATGCAAGGGGTTACCGGCGATCATGCTCACTCACGCAACTCGGTAATAGGACTTGTACCAATCGACAAAGCGCGCCACGCCCGTCTCGATGCTTGTGGATGGCTTGAAGCCCGTTGCTTCGATCAATGGGTCGATATTGGCGTAAGTTTCCGGGACGTCTCCGGGCTGAAGCGGCATCATGACCATCTGCGCCTTCCGCCCAAGCCGCTCCTCAAGCAGATGAATGAGATACATGAGCTGAACCGGACTGTTGTTGCCGATATTCTGCAGCCGGTAAGGCGCATTGCTGGATGCGGGATCAGGATGATCGCCGGACCACGCCGGATTGGCCTGCGCAGGCCGATCGGTGATGCGAACGACGCCTTCGACAATGTCGTCGATATAGGTGAAATCGCGTTGCATCTGACCATTGTTGAAAACTTGGAGGGGGCGCCCTTCAAGGATCGCTTTCGTGAAGATGAACATCGCCATATCGGGCCGGCCCCATGGCCCATAGACGGTGAAGAACCTGAGGCCTGTTGTCGGTATGCCAAACAGATGGCTGTAAGTGTGCGCCATCAGCTCGTTGGATTTCTTTGACGCCGCATAAAGGCTGATTGGATGATCAACCGTATCGCCGACCGAGAAGGGAAGCTTAGTGAGGGCGCCATAGACCGAGCTCGACGAAGCGTAGACAAGGTGTGCGACCTCATGCTGGCGGCAGCCCTCAAGAATGTTGAGAAAGCCTACGATGTTGCTGTCGATATAAGCGTGCGGGTTTTCGAGCGAATAACGAACGCCGGCTTGTGCGGCCAGATGAATAACGACACTCGGACGAACCTTGTCGAACAATGCGCTCACCGAGGCGCGGTCTTCGAGACGATAGCGATGATTTACAAAGCCTTGAAACCTTGCGAGCTCCCGGAGCCGCGCTTCCTTGAGGCTGGGGTCGTAATAGTCGTTGACGCAATCAAGACCAACGACATGGCGGCCCTCGGCCAGGAGCCGCGCCGCCACATGAAAGCCGATAAACCCTGCTGTGCCGGTTACGAGGTGGACACCCTCGCTGGGTTCAGCCGCGATCATGCGCTCTCCTTGCTCGGGCGAATTGCGCCCTCACAAGCTCCAATATGAAATACTCGAAGGGATCATTCCAGGCTGAAGGAGCGATTTGACATCGACGATGGCGCCGTTCGGCCGCACCATCTTAAGGATTTCAACATGGGGCTTAGCGCGATACGCCTCGTGCGGTACTGCGATAACGAGGCCGTCGAGGTCCTTGAACTGATCAAGGCCGGTCAGCTTAAGGCCATATTCGTGAACAGCCTCCTCGGCATCGGCCATCGGATCGTGAATCATCGTCAGAACGCCGAATTCCTTAAGCTCGCTCAAAATGTCCGGAACTTTGCTATTACGAAGATCGGGCACGTTTTCCTTGAATGTCAGTCCGAGGACACCGACCCGCGCTCCTTTAACGCCGCTACCCTGGCGTACGAGCATCTTGACCAGGCGCTGAGCGATCTGCGCTGCCATCGAGTCGTTGATGCGGCGCCCGGCGAGAATAACTTGCGGGTGATAGCCGACGGACTCCGCCTTTGCGGTCAGATAATAGGGATCAACCCCGATGCAGTGACCGCCCACCAAGCCGGGCGTAAAGCGGAGGAAATTCCATTTTGTGCCTGCCGCGGCGAGCACGTCATTGGTTCTGATGTCGAGACGATCGAAAATAAGGGCCAGCTCATTCATGAGCGCGATGTTGAGGTCACGCTGCGTGTTCTCGATCACCTTCGCAGCTTCGGCGACTTTGATCGAACTGGCGCGGTGAACACCCGCCTCGACAATTTGTCCGTAAGCCGCGGCAACCCGATCGAGCGTCTCGGCATCATCCCCAGATACGACCTTGATCACTTTTTCGATCGTATGCTCGCGGTCGCCGGGATTAATGCGTTCCGGCGAGTAGCCAAGATGAAAATCGACACCGGCCTTCAAACCCGACAATCTTGCCAAGATCGGGCCGCAAAACTCTTCGGTGACGCCGGGATAAACCGTTGACTCGAAGACGACAACATCGCCGCGCTTCAGACAGGGCCCAACCGTCGTGCAAGCACCCTCAAGAGCGCCCAAGTCGGGCTGGCGGTTAGTGTCGATCGGCGTAGGCACAGCCACGACAATAAATGTCGCCGCTTTCAGGTCGTTCGGATCGCTCGTGAATCTGATCTTGGCTTCACGCAGCTCACTTTCGTCACTCTCGCCGGTCCAATCTTCGCCGCGCTTCAACGCGTCGATTCGGCGCTCGTTGATGTCAAAGCCTATGGTTCCGGGAAACTTCCGGCTGAACGCGAGCGCCACTGGCAGCCCGACATAACCCAAACCGACAACCGCGATTCTCTCAGACATTAGCCACTCGCCCTTAACCTTTGAGGTCCACGCGCCCGCTCGATCACTGTCTCATAGAAGGCGATCTGTCGTGCGACCGTATCATTCCAGCCGAATTGCTGGGCATGTGCGCGCACCGCCTCACGAGACGGCCTGTTGACGAGCAAATCTTGGACCGCAGAAGCCAAAGCCTCTGGGCTGCGGTCGCAAAGCTTGCCGGCCGCACGCGTCGTAACGATTTCCGGAATGCCTCCAACTCGAGTGGCGGCCACCGGCGTTCCGCAAGCCATAGCCTCGAGCAGAACATTGGGCCAGCCCTCACGCTCCGAAGCGAGCACCAGAACATCGGCGGCGCTGTAAACGCCCGCTAAGTCCTCGTGCCCGACCGCCCCGAGCAGATGAACGCGGTCGGCAAGACCGAGACGCGCGGCGAGCGCGCTGAGGCGCGCACTTTCGGGCCCCACGCCCGCAATAAGAAGATGGACGCCATCGAGCCCGGCCAGCGCGCGGATGACAAGATCATGGCCCTTAAGCGGAATGAGATTGCCGACCGACACGATAATCGCCTTGGCCCCGGGCGCGAGGGCGCGCCACTTTGCCCCCTCAACCGGACGGAACACTTCGGTATCAACCCCATTTGGCAGAACAGCGAGCCGATCCGCGGTGACACCCAGCTGCCGCGCGCGCTCGCCGAGCGCGTTCGAGACCGTGATCACTCCATCGGCTGCGCCCAATGCAGCACGAATTTGCCGGTCCGGCCCAGGCAAAGTCGCGATAAGGTTAAGGTCCGTGCCGCGCGCGGTAATGACGACCGGCTTGCCGAGTTCACGCGCGAGCATGCCTGCGGCAACCCCGTCGGGGAAAAGATAGTGCGCATCGATCAGATCGAAATCGAAATCTTTGAGCTTCTCAACGCTGCGGCGCACCGCCTTCAAATAACTTGCAGGCTGCAAATTCAGCCCGACTTTTGGGATAACTAGGAAGCGCGGGTGCGAGATCAGAAGACCGTGACGTTCCTCCTCGTGAGGCACGGATGCATAGCTTGCATAAACGCCGAAGCACGAATTGCGTGACGGAAACCACGGCACCGGCGCCAAAACCCGCGCGCTCACTCGTCCCGTGGCAACAATCTTCCTCAGGCGGTTTTCCACGAAGATTGCGTGGTTCGGCATAATTGCATTCGGGTAGAGCCGAGTGATCGTCAGTATGCGCATCAATGCGCGCCCCACCGCCAATTGAACGCCGGCAGTTTGATCTTGGCGCCCAATCTAGTGACCATGCGAAAACCCGACCAAAGCGCGAGCCCAAGACCAAGGGATTGAACCGTGAAGTCGGGAATGCGCCACCAATGCCCGCCCATTGCGCCGATCTCTATCAACGGGCCGAACTGCATCAGATAGATGTAGAAACTCGCGGACGCAATGTTCGAAATGAGAACGAGCATGCCCGCCGGGACAGGAAGCCGCTTTGTCCAGAGCAACAGCGGCATCGCGCACAGGACCCAAATCCCCTCATTGATGAGGACGGCCCGCTGGAAGAAGATGAAGATGACAACGAACACCGCAAACGCGGCGACGACGAGCTTGTGGGCTTGAGTCGCGGTGAAGTAGAGGCACCATCCAAGGGCAACCATGAAGAAGTTGTCGAAGGTCGCATTATCGTAAAGTCCTGGAATATTGATCTTCGGTGTTACGAAGTGCAACGCGATAGACGCTGTCAGCAGCGCGCATCCGCTTAACCAGGGCGCTCGTTTGACCCAGTTGCGCAGTGCCGGGATGAGAAACGGCAGCGAGATCAAGACGACGGACTGGAAGAGAACCTGAATGAACCACAAATAGAACATTGGGCCGGGGACATAGTCGACCGTCGCAATCCACCACAGCTTCTTGAGGCTCAATCCGCCATCGAAAATCGGCACATAAACGAGTGCGATTGCATAGTAGATAAGGACGAAATTGACCCAATATCTCAGAATGACCGGCCAGGGTGACCCAGTCATGAGCTTTGCCAGCTGAAAGCGCGCAAGCGAATAGCCGGCAATAATCAGCAAGACGTCCGATCCGCCAGCGAGCGGCAACTCGCTCGCGTGACAGAAGATGACGCCCATAATTCCCGCAAAGCGAAGCACAATGTCCGTCGGCAGACTCGCGCCGCCTGACCCGGCTTTAGCCTTGAGCCGTTCAAGCTCGCCGATGGGCATATCTTCCCACGCCTCGGGCAGGTAGCCGAGATAGCGTTCGATCGCGAGCGACACCTCGACATAGGAGAGCGAGTCGCCGCCGAGGCTGACAAATGTGTCCTCAGCGGAGATGTCCGGGCGGCCGAGAGCCCATCCAAAACTCTCGCGCAGTGATCCGCGCGCGCCCGTCTTTTCTGCGTTCTTGGCGCGGCGCTTACTCGCTTGGTTCGCCGCCGTGCTCAAGATCAAGCGATAATCGATCTTGCCGCTCGGCAGACGCGGGATCTCCGGCAGCTGGACCGTCGCGATCGCCGATGGGCTAACCGAATACTTGCCGGCAACGAGCTCGACTATGCGTTGGCGCGCAGACTTCTTGTCGGCGCAAACAACAATTCTTTCGTCATCACCGGTAACGGCCGCTGTAACGCCCTGCTTGGCAAGAAACCCTTCAATTTCATCGAAGCTGAGGCGCAAACCGAAAAGCTTTGAAAAGCGGCTCTTGCGCCCGACGATGCGATACAGGCCGCCAGGTGTTCGGCAAGCCAAGTCGCCGGTAGCCAGCTCCGACACTTCTGCGCCGCGCGCCAGATCGGCCTTGCCCAGGGCGTAGCCCATCATCACATTCGGCCCGTAGTAGACGAGTTCGCCCTGTTCCCCTGGATCGACCTCGCGACCTTGTTCGTCGATGATCTTGAACGCGCCGCCCGGGATTGGCACGCCGATACAATCGGAATTTTCTGCAATATCTTGAGGCGGAACATACGCCATTCGTGGCGCAGCTTCCGTCTGGCCGTACATGACGAAGAACTTCACAGCGTGACGGTTCGCCCAGAGCGCGTAGTCACGCACCTTCTCGGGAGCCAGGCGCCCGCCCGCTTGGGTTACCTGCTTGAGCGAGTTGAGCTCCCAATCTCTGAAGCCCATGCGATCAAGAAGATCAAACGTGTAAGGAACGCCCGCAATGCTCGTTGCTTGCTGCTCGTTAAAGAAGCTCCAGAATTTCGAGCTCGTTACCGACTCGTTGGTAAGAAGAAGCGTTGCCCCAACCGCAAGATGGGAATTTATAACCGACATGCCGTAGGAATAATGAAACGGCAGCGCTGTTATAGGGCGCGCGCTTGATTCAAGCTCAAGATACTCGGCGATGGCTTGCGCATTCGAACCGATATTCTCGCGCGACAGGCGCACTAATTTGGGGCTGCCGGTCGATCCAGATGTCGAAAGCAGGACCGCCAAGTCATCGTGAATGGGGACGGAGCTGGCCTCATTCAGCGTATCGAGCGCCCAGCCGCGATCGCTCTTGCGAAACACGGCATATGGCTCGAAGGCTATTGAAGTACGATCGTCTTTTGCGGTCGAGCCATCGCCTGCGAGGATGACGGGGTGGCGGCCGCGCAACGCGCCGAGATAGGCAACGAGCGGCGGCAGCTCATTGAGAGTTTCGATGATCAGAAGGCGCCGCGTCTTGCCAAGCGATGCGGCGAAGGCATCGGCACGGTTGGCAAGTTCGCGATAGCTAACGCGCTCGCCATCGGGAGTGACGACCGCGTCGCTGTCGCCAAAGCTCTCTAGCTCGTCCGCGAAAAAACGCATTGCCCCGCCGCTCACCCACTGCCCTAAGCACAACCCGCGCCACGCCTTCCGGCGCGGCAAATCGACCTCGAAGGAGCCCCCAAGCCTAAGCCTGGGGCAGAGCACATTGGCTCATCGGATCGCGGCTCTTAGCAAGACTAAGGCGCGCGCACCAATCGAAGATATTCGCACGCAAACGGAACCGGATCGCCCAGCGCACAAGCGAGGCCGCGCAGCGTCGCCCTCGAGATCGGCCGAGACGCGCGGCGAATGCCCAGCAGGCTAAGCACGGCATGTGCCGGCGGGAGATAACTGGAGCCGTCCCGGATTCTGGTCGCGGTCCAGGCATTTCCCAAAGCATATGAGATCCCGCCTTCGAAGAAGTTCAACCCGCAAAACGCCGAGGCTCCGATGCTGCCCCAGGAGCGGGCATTACACTCGAGAAACTTGATCTTCCCGTCTCGGCTGTCCTCGATCGCATCGAAATGCGCCAGGCCCTCATAACCCTTGGCCGCGAGAACCCGTGCGCCATATTCGACATAGGCCGGCCGATCCTCGAAAACGATCTGCTTGCCTTCGCGATATTGAACTGAACTCGCGACAACCCCGCCCTTGATCGAGAGCGCATTAAGATCGATCTCCCGTCCCTGAATCAACTCTTGCACGATGATAGGCGAATAATCGTAGCCAGGATTGTCCAGGATCCGCGCGCGCAGTTCGTCGGGCGAGCGGCAAAACTCAACGCCTTCGCGATCGCCCTCTTGAGTCGGCTTGACGACGCATGGGAACCCGAAGGCCCTCTCGATTTGGTCGGCGGTAATTTCGTGCCGATCTTTGAAAAAGAGGCTGCGTGGAACAGGAACCCCGGCCCGCACGCACAACTCGTAGAATGCCCACTTGTCATTATAGAGGCTGCAGACCGCCACGCTCGGTATGGGGAAGGTCGGCACCGGAAGATCGCCGCGAATTGCCGCGATCACACTCATGCCGAGATCACCGATCGGCACGACAATGTCGATTCCCTTTTGGCGAATATAGTCCTTGAGCCATAGGCTGAATGTGCGCGGGTCGTTGACTTGCGGATGATAATCCCATTCCACAAAGTCTTTGCAGTAGCGCGAGCGGCCAAGCAATTTGGTGCCGGGCCTGCCGACAATGAAGATGCGTGCCTTTAGGGCGTGCAGACAATATGTGGCCTGCAAGGCCAGACCGGTCGTTTCCGCGAGCACCAAGGCGCTCAACCGCCCAGACGCCGCGCGGCGTGAAGCGGGCATAGGCTCCTGAGTTAAACTTAGCTCCAGTGCGGACAAAAGACAGACCTATCGGTATCGCGCGAGTGCACGGTTCGGAACTGAAGGAAGACGCACCGTGCTGGGTCTGGCGCCCGTCGGCTTTTCCAATCCGCCGAGCGCCTCGAATTCAACTGAACGCACAAGCCTCAAGAGGTTTGCTGACAGTCCAACAATGACAAGGAACAGGTCATAGTAAGCCATGGACAAAAGGCTGCCGCCGATTAGGAAGCCGATGACGCTAATTTGCATCATACCGCCTAGATCCGCAGCCCATCGCAATTCCTCATGGCGTTTGGCGATCGTGATGGCGCGATGCAAGTTGACGAAACAAATGACGACAATCAGCGCATAGAGGAAAAGACCGATAAACCCGTGATCGCCCAAGACTTCGAAATAGATGCTATGAGCGGCGCGCGCTTGCTCCTGCACGGATCCGCTATACCGCGCGAAGACCGAGGTGTTTTCGATCGCATGAAAACCGCCGCCAAAGGGACGATCAAGCGCCATGTTGACGCTAGCTTGCCAAGCTTGCGTACGGCCTTGAAACGATGCGTCCGAAGAATATGCGCCGATCGTCGACATGCGCGCATACCACTGGCTTGGCACGATATACGGGACAACAAAGATAAGACCCGCCACCGCAAATGCGGTGATGAGGCGGCCACGTGACCGGAACCAAATCAAGGCCGCAACAACAATGAGAGCAATGAGGCCGCCACGCGAGTATGTGCCGAGCACCGTAATGACGGTTGCGAGAAGGACAGCGCTCACTCCAAGAGTGACGATGCGTCTGTTGCTCGATGCGCGCAGATAACTTAGCAACGGCAGAATTAAAACGAGGGCAAGGCCAAGCGCGTTGTTGTCCTCGATCATGGAGTCCTCAGGACCGTAGATCCGGGCACCACCGCCTGTAATCAGGGTAAAGCCAGCGCCCTTCACCGCGTAATATCCAATTGAGACTGCGATAACCCACAGCATCGCCTGAATGCGAGTCTTGGTGTTCATGATCGTCATTGTGACGAACACGAGCACGAAGGACTTCAGCGTTCTTTCCCAGAGCGGCACGGCTGTCTGGGGGTCAAGGGCGTTCAGTGTCGTGAGGCATGTCCAACCCAAGAAGGCGAGAAGGACAAACGTAGTGGGCCCGTGCGGAGCGATCTTGCGCTCCCGCGAGAATATCCATCCCACAAAGGTGAAGATCGCGAACCAGTAGTTCAGCGATAGGTCTTTCGCAAAACCATACGCTTCACGGTGCGGGTTCATAAAGCTCAGCCAGGTCCAAACTAGGACACCGACGTGAGGCATCGCGATCGCGACGGGCGCGAGCACGGCCAAAATGGCAACCAAGAGAAGATTACGCACGCGCCGAACCCCACCCACCCAGATATATTGCGGATCCAGACCGCCTTTTTCAGGGCAATCCTACAATGCAAAAAAACGGCCACGGGTTCAATTGAGGGGGAAGCCTGTACTAAGACGCGAAGTGTGGCATTGTATTTGCGGTTAGGACTGGAACAGCCCCAATTTTACACTGGCGCTGTGTTAATGCCGCTTCAGGACGCCGCCAATGTTATCCAGCTTACTTTTTCTGATGGGCATGGTGTCATTTGCCCTGGTTGCGCTTTGGGCCATCCAGAACGATGCGCCAGGCAATGAAGGCGGCTTTGCCGGGCTTTTCGGCATGAAGTCGCCACAAGAGCAGGCGCGAAGGAGCGCTCCGCGCCGGCATGGGCGCAACGCCCAGCTTCACGGGGCGGCGCGATCACCCGACAAATCGGGCACAATCTGAAACGTCGGATCGCGCTCGTCACCGGCAATCCGTGCACCGACATAACGATATGCCTTCTGGCACTGTGTCGTGCGCGCTATTTTCAGCGCGGCCCCGAGCCCTGCGTATGTAATAGTCCCGTAGTCGTGGCGCCACTCCTCAAGCTCGTCGGGCTCAGTGTCGCGCACTTCCGAATGCCCAAATACCTCACGCCAAGTGGCATAATTCCGCTCTTTTTCGGTGTCGTACACATTGACCGTGTAGGCAATTCCTCTCGAAGGATCGAAGCCCTTGTCTGCGTTGGTGAAGATGCCGCAGGTAAACCCTGACATCCACGTGAGCGTACGGCCGGCATCTGGGTAGCCCATATCGTTAATCCAACCCAGGATCATCGCGATGAAACTTTGTTGCCAGGGATAGATGACTCCGTCGGTCGCGACATCAGCGCCGGGAATCCAGCCTTCAACCTCGCCGGCGGATCTGAGCGTCCGCCCGGTCACGTAGAGCTTCACAAGCTGCGCAAGATTACTCTTCAGCTTAGTGTCGAAATAGTGCTGCAGCGGATCATTGCTTGGTAAGACGAACGCGGCATTTGCGATCGTGCGAAGACTCCATGCAAGGGCGCGCTCCTGCTCCCAGGCTTCGCCATTTTCGCCGACGAAATATCCGTGCGCCCCGCCACGGTAACCCGGGTCAAACGACAAGAGCACGAACGCCGCTTGTTGGCTGAGCTCGTCGCGATAATACTGCGAGCCAGTCAACAGATAGGGCAGGTAGACGAGAGAAGGCTCGTGCGCATCGTCGATTGTCCAGCCGTGGGTCTCCAGCTCGAAGGACTCAGGCAATGCGCCCGGGACAGGATCGCCGCGGCCATCCAGCCAAAGGTCGGGATACTTATCGAGTGTAAGGGGAGACCGCGTCTTGCGTTCGCGGACATGCCAGGGAATGAAACCTGCCTCATCGGCGGCCTCAAACATCACAGCTCCAGCGACCGACCGCTTACTCAGAAGGTAGGCGACGGACCACGTCGGCAAAGGCCCTATATCCCATCGCCCGCCCGTATCGGGCATGTGCTTCTCGACGACCGTAACGTCAAACGGCCTGCCCGAACCGGCGAGCGACCTCTCAAGCTCCCGCAGCAGATCGCTGTCCACGTCGGCAGAGGTGTCATAGCTGGGAATTGCGGCAGCAGAGATGAGCTCGCTAACATCCTGAAGAATTTGGGGAGGCTCCCGGCCATCGCTCCAAACGACGTGATGCCAAGTCGAAAATGGATATTGATTGACTGCTTGAGCTGAATAGACCGACTTCCCCGCGATCCGCATGTCGACGTCGTAGCGGACCGTGTCGGCCTTATGAGCCGTAATCCAATCGTTATGCACGCTGACGTCGACCCGCGACGGTCCACTCCGGGGGACGAAAACGTCGAAGACGACCTCGATGTTATTGTTTACCTCGGCAGCGAAGCGCCGCTCCTCGGCCAATGGACCTTTAATCCAGGCTTGGCCGATTTGTGATGCAGGATCACGGGCAATCGTCCGAAGATCGATGTTGCGTGCCGTCGCGCTACCGTCGGCAGCCACCAGTGAAAATGCGACTTGCAAAGGCGGAACGGAAAAGCCTTGAGGCGCGGCTTGGCCCGCGGAGTCACCGCCCTCATCTGCCATGATCGCACCGGAGAGATGCGCGCGAGCGCCGATATCAGGCAACGCAATCGTTATCACGGCATGTCGCACCGAGCCGTCATGATTGAGCGCCTTGGCGTCCATTTGCAGCTCAGCAGTCTTATCGCCGACACGTGAAGTAAGATGATCGCCCGGATGCACTCGTCCGGTTTGAAAGATTTGACCGAAGGACACCGTGCGCGCGGGAGTCGCGCCTTCCGTGATGACGGTGAATTGAGCGAGTGGGGCAGAGTCGGCCCGCGCCGCACCGGCAGAGACGAGGCCGGCCGCCACGGCGACAAGGCTCAATTTCAGCGCAACGCTAGGAGGCAAGCCGTTGCGCCTTTTTTCTCTGGTCATTTGCAACCGCCTCCCTCAAAAGCCCCAAATGAGCTTTGATCATTTGTTCTTCGCGATAGTGCTTGGACGCGTGAGCGCGATTTGCAGCGCCTATCTCCCGCCGTATCACAGGCGATGCAATTAGTTCGGCTAGCGCCTCGCCCAACGCAGACTCAGTGCGCTCCACGATAAAGCGCCTATTCTCCGGCGCTGTCATGCGGGCAACGTCGCCGACATCTACGGAAGCTATCGGGAGCCCGGCTGCCATACCTTCAAGCACGGAAATCGGCATCTGCTCCGTATCGGATGTCAAGGCGAGAACGTCAAAGGCGGCGAGCAGTTCGGGAATGTCGTGACGCATGCCGAGCAAATGAACCTTCTCGGAAAGATTGAGCCCTTCGATCTCACGCATAGTCTCCGCCCTTGAACCCCCATCGCCGACGAGAACCAAAGTGGCTTTGTCCTTAATAGCGGCGAAGGCGCGCAGCAGGCGCGGCACATTCTTTTCGGAGCGCAAGGCGCCCACCCATCCGATAATGACTCCTTGAACCGGCAGGCCAAGGCTGGCACGCCGCTGCCCGACACCCGCATCAAGCGCGCTTTGTGCTGGAATGACTATGCCGTTTGGAATGAAGCGGACGCGCGCGGGGGCAAGCTTCCAGATTTTGCGTGCGATGGTCTCGAGTGTTTGCGACGGCACTACTACCGCGAAACTCTTCGCGAGCACGAGCCGCCGGAACCAGACGCGGCGCAACAGTTGGTGATTGGCCTCCTCTCGGCCGAAGCCATCCTCCATATGAATGTGCGGAATGCCCAGCGAGAGGTTGGCAAATGCCCACTCAATTGCGCCCCAGTTGTAGGTGATCAGAAGGTCGGGCCCCAGCCCCGCGATTTCCTGGCGATATCGTGAGGTGCGTGCGAGAAAGTTGCCATCGCGAGAGGCCGGCTCGACCAGCTTGACGTTGGCCTGCGCGTTCAAGAGGCTTTTCGCTTCACAGATACCGTCAATGGCAAGGCAATGGTGCTCAAAGCCTGCTTCGCCCGAATTTGCGATTTGCGCAAAGCGCCGCTGCGCCCCGCCGATGGCGAAGGTCGGAAATACATGGAGCACTCTAATTGGTGCTCGTGGAGCGCTTTCCTCTGGCTTCATGCATGCCCGGAAGCAAGGAAAATACCATGAATAATAGGCTCGTCTCGCCGCTGGCGAAATGGCGCCGCCGCGCCTTGGTCGGCGCCGCACCCTGCTCACAACCCAAAATCAGCGGCTGCCATGCGCGAACATTATGACACGCACGGTCTGCAGCAGGATCACAAAGTCGAGAATGAGATCTTGGTTCTTAACGTAGTAAAGATCGTATGAGAGCTTGGTCTCGGCATCCTCAACCGAAGCGCCATAACGATAATTCACTTGCGCCCATCCCGTAATCCCCGGCTGCACGCGATGGCGCAAGTCGTATAGCGCGATGCTCTTGCTGAGCTCATTCGCAATCTGCACTTGCTCGGGCCGCGGGCCGATGAAGCTCATTTCGCCCCTGAGAACATTGACGACCTGAGGCACCTCGTCGATCCGCAGCTTGCGGATGATGCTGCCCACGCGTGTGATGCGCTTGTCGTTTTCTTTAGCCCACACCGCGCCTGAAGCTTCCGAATTAACCGTCATGCTCCGGAACTTCCAAATCCAAAATGGCTTGCCATCTTGGCCGACGCGCTGCTGCTTATAGAGCACCGGCCCTGGGCTATCGAGCTTGATGGCGAGGGCGACGAGAAGCGTGATCGGCAGCGTTATCGTGAGCAGGATGACGCTCACGACAATGTCGACCAAACGCTTAATGAAGCGCCTTGTCCAATCGAGCCGGAAACCCTCATTGAGCGCCAGCCATCCCGGACCCACGCGGCGCAGGTCGAGCCTGCCAGTCTCGCGCTCCCAGAACGCCAGATAGTCGGTGACCACCGTCCCCTGAAGCTTGCAATCGAGCAGCTGCCACATCGGCAAGCCGCGCTTGTCATTTACAGCGACGACGATTTCTTCAACTCGCAGCGACTTGGTCACCTCTGCAAGCGGCATATGACCCGGGGTTGGCTCCGTCTGGAGCAAGAGATTGCCATCGCTCACAACCTCGCGCGGCTTCCAGACACTGCTGATGCGCCCGACGCAGCGAAGATGGGCCTTGCCGCGCTCCGCCACGAACTTGGTTACTTCGTCGGCTTCGGCTGTATCGCCGATCACCAGGATGCGCCGCTTCAGAAACGAAAAATCATACGCCCAAAGAAGCAACACGCGCAGCGTGAATAGGATCGCAAAGAATACCCCGATGATCATCGACAGAACGCCGACAAACCAACCGAAGGGCAAGCCGGCCACGGCTTTACCAATACCGACAACGACGATCGCCGGGATAAAGACGAATTGGGAGGCCAGCAAAAACCGGTTGAGGAAGCCGCGGAAGCTCAAAAGAGAGTCGCGATTGTAAACGCCGATCGAAGCCGTGATCGCAACAAAAGCGATCGTTAGAAGAATTGCTTCGTGCAAACGCAAATGCGTGACGCTGTGAAAGTAGCAGCTCGTGCAGCTACCGGCGAAACCAAACGCATAGAGAGTTGCGAGAAATAGCGCCGCATCGACGCACGCCAACAGGATCGCCGGGAGCGCAACGTGGTGCCCTAAGACCTTCATCTCGCCCCCATTATCCCCGGGCGGATGATGAATACGGGCAGCAGCAATTAAGCCGCGCAGCTGCCCCCCATCAATCCCCAACACGCTGAGATAGCAAGACCCATGCCGTCAGCGCTGTAATGCTCCTGGATTTCAAATCTGGAGTCAATTGAAACTCGGCCGAACACTATAAAATCGGCCAATTTCTGAAGGCCGGCGTATGCCGCCTCGTGTGCTCAAGAGGATATTCTTTGCGACACAATTACGAAGGTCGCGACGTTGACTTCGGAAATACCAGATTGAGGTATGGCCGAAGGTGAGAGCGACTAAGGACGCGCCCTCGTCCGCCTTTATCGCACGCCTCGATTGCAAGCTGATAGTTCGTCAGCATTCGCGCAGCGGATGTGTTTATCTCGAAGGTTGTTGCCCGCACCTTGGCGGCCGCACCAAGATCAGTTCGCAGGCTCCGACTTTCAATCATCCGGCTAATTGCCAAGGCCAGATCTCCCGGCGCTTCAGGCGGAACAATCAAGCCGGTAAGGTTGTCGGCAATCGCTTCGGATATGCCGCCGACGCGGGTACCAATTGCCGGTACGCCGAACGCGCCGGCTTCGATAATCACTCGCCCAAACGCCTCAGCCCTCGACGGCACGACGATAAAATCGACGTTGTCGCGGAGTATGGCGCCGACATCGCTACGGTAACCAAGGAAATGAACCGGTAGTCCCTCCGCCTCGCTCTCTATGCGTGCCCGCTCCGGACCATCGCCTAGCACGAGAAGATGAAAGTTTGGCGGTAGTACCATCCTGCGAAGGGCGTTGAAGAGAATATCGTGACCTTTGAGGTGGATCAGCGAGCCAATGATCGCCGCGACGACCGCATCGCCCGGTATGCCCAGCTCGGCGCGCAAGCTCTTCCGGTCTCCGGCGCCGAGGGTCTCAAAATCGAACCCATTCGGCACAACATCGACCCGGTCAGCAGCGATGCCGTCATCGAGAAAGGGCGCCGCGACCGCCGAAGAAACGGCAACGATCCGATCTGCTTCGTGAAGGCCAAGCACATATCGGCTTCGCCGCAAATAAGCGCCATGGATATAGGCAACGAGCGGGGCCCGGTGCCGCCAGGCCGCGGGCAGCATCCATTGCACCGGCGCAGCGCTGTTGCAGTGGACGAGCTTTGCTTCGGTCTCAGCGATAAGAGCAGCCCCCCGCCGCGCTTGGCGCACGTATTGAGTGACGGAGAAGGCAGGTGATGAATAGTCGAAATAGAATTCAAACCTGTCTTGATGCGTTGGTATGCCGAGACGCTCAGCGGCAGCTCTCATCGCGTTCGCATTACACCAAAGAACCGGCGAGACATCCTTCGTCCGAAGGCATTTCATAAGCTCGAGCAGCGCGATTTCGCTCCCCGCGAGGCGGTCTTCGCCATAATGGACGAACAACACGTTCATTAAGGCACCCCGAGCGGTCGGGCTTCGCCGGCCAGATTTTTTTCTTGCGTTGCGTAGTACATACGGTCTGTGCCCGACGGGGGTCGCCTGACTGCCTGCAAAAATCGTAAGATCCCCGGACAGGCAAAACGGGCGTGTTCATTGCTACGGAGATGGGCCACCCTGCCATCCTGCACGATTATGGTTGTCTCAATCCGGCACATATCCGCCCAATATGGCCAAGTACGGCCCGCGAGCGTGAAGCAATCCTTAACGGCGCGGCAGGCGGGTCAACGTGCGCGGCCGATGAGGGTGCTGCACGTCAACAAGATCTTCCGGCCGCAGTTCGCAGGAGAAGGCATCTTCATCGAGCGATTGTGTTCGGTGTGTGCCAGATTGAAACCGGATGTCCTGCACGAAGTTTTGGTGACAGCGACACCCGAGCCCGAAACGAGCCTTCCCCTGCCCGCAGGCATCGCCGCACGCTATTATCTGACGCCCTCAAAAGCACGCGCCCCCGCAAGCCAGATCTCGCAAATATTTTGGTCGGTGCTGAACTTTCGCCGGTTCGACGTTGTGCATTATCACACGCACACCGACCGCACATTCTTGAGCTGCGCTTTCTTCAAGCTCTTGGGCCGGCGTATCGTTTTGTCGGCCACGCTCGATGACAGCATACCCGGGATTCTAAACACTTATCGGCGCTCTTTCCGGGGGCTGGTGACCAAATTGTTCGGTCTCATCGATCGCTTCGTCGCAATCAGCCCCAAGCTTCGGGACGAAAATGTTCGCTTCGCACCCGAAGAAAGATGCGCGCTGATTCCGATGGGCATACCGATAAAGCGCATCGACAGCGAGCAACGCGGTGATTGCCGCAAATCGCTTGGTATCGATGAAAGCACTTGCGTGCTGGTATCGGTGGGCGGGTTGTGCCGGCGCAAGGATCAGATGTTTCTGTTACGTGAGCTCGCGCAGCTTGGTGAAGGGGCCAGGCAAACAGTGCTTATCTTGGTTGGCCCGGTTGTCGAGCCGGATTACGAGGCCGAGATGCTCGCCTTCATCGAAAAGAACAATCTCGAGAAGCAAGTTCGCCTTATCGGCTTCACCGATCAGCCTTGGCTTTATTACGGCGCCAGCGATGTCATGGTGTTCGCTTCGCAAGAAGAGGGGTTCGGTACAGCGATGATCGAGGCGATGGCAAGCGGGCTTCCCCTCGTCGCGCGCTTGTTACCTGGTGTCAATGACAGCTTCATCGAGCATGGCAAGACCGGCTTCCTGTTCACCGACGCGGCGGCCTATCGCAATCATTTGCTCGATCTCATAAAATCGCCCGAGCTTCGGCGCCAAATGGGCGAACAGGCCCAAGAATTCGCGACCAAGCACTTCAATATTGAGGATACGGCGGCGAAATATCTCGAAATCTATGGCTTTCCGCTCGAATCGAGCCGCCCGGCGCAAACGCTCGCTTAGGTCAGTTGATGCTGTCGGTCGTTCTAGCCACACACAACGGAGCTGACACCATATCGCGCACGCTCGCCGCAATGAGCGAGCTTGAAGCGCCAGCCGGCGGCTGGAAGCTCATTGTCGTCAACAATGCGAGCACAGACGACACCGAAGCGCTGGTGCTGAATTGGCAGGATCGCCTGCCGCTTCTCTATGTGCGCGAGCCGAGATTGGGAAAGCCAATGGCGATCAACACCGGCTTTGCACATGTTGAAGGCGATCTGGTCGTGATGACCGATGATGATGTTCTCCCGGATCGGACTTGGCTGGTGGAGTGGCGTAAGAGCGTCGATCGCCACCCGGAATGTTCGGTCTTCGGGGCGGCGATTGTCCCCGAATTCGAAACGCCTCCGCCAAATTGGCTCGACCCTGTGTGGGAAACGATGCTGTTCGGCGCAACTCCCGATCGCCCCGAGGGCGAAATCGGCCCGGTCGATGTCTGCGGCGGCAATATGGGAATCAGGCGCTCGATCGTCGATGACGGTTGGCGCTTCGATGAGAAGTACTTCGTTGGCCGCCTTGGTCTCATGGGTGAAGACGCCGATTTCATTCAGCGCCTTGCGGAGCACGGCCATCGGATCTGCTTTCTACCAACACCGCGCGTTCGGCACATCATCCATCGCGATCAAGTATCGTGGAGCTCGATGCAGCGGCGTTTCATTCGCCACGGGCGCTACATGTTCGCATCGCAAGACGTGACCTACGATCCTGCGACCGGCGCGCCGCGTTTCACCTTCCCCAGATGGAGAGTGAGACGCCTCGCCGTATCATCACTTGCGCTTGTGCCGGTTGCACTCAGCTTCAACCGCCGCCGCTTGTTCTCACACCTGCGCGGCATGGCCTATGATTTCGGCGCGCTCAAGCAAGCACGGGCGATGTTAAGCGCGCTTGGGCATGCCCAAGCTCCTTAAGCAACGCATCGAGGATCGCTTCGGGCTGAATTTCGGAGCGCCGCGAATGGCTCAGCGCCAATTGGGAATAGCGGTCATAGTTATCTCGGTTGTCCCAAAGCGTTGATAGCGCGCGCGCCCAGTCTTCGATCGACGCATCATGCGCAACCAAAATCCCGCCGGGCCCGACCGCCTCACCAAGCCCGCCCAGGCTGCTCGCAATGACGGGCGTTCCGTTGATCTGTGCCTCGGTTGCAACGCGCCCCCAGGCTTCCTCGCACTGAGACGGGGCAAGCAGCACACGCGCCCGAAGAAACAGAGGCTGCATTCGGTTCGTCGGCGGATGAAGCGTAATGTTGCCGGCCTTTTGCGCACGCGCTTCAAGGCGCTCCTGATCCTCCGGTTTCAAGATCCAGCTTGTGACGAATGTGAAGGGAATATCCGGCCGTGCTTCGGCCAAGCGAAATGCGACTTCAACCCCCTTGCGGGGCACCGTGTTTATGAACAGCACATATTGCGGATCGGGTTTGCCGGCATAGAACGCGGGATCGATCAACGGACGAACAACCGCCGCCTTCTGCCCGGTTGCCTGCGCTATGCGCTCTGCCGCGAAACTGGAATTGGTGATGAGCCGCACGCCCGGAACGGCAGCAATTTCATTCGCATCATCGAGCCGCAAGATCTCATGATAGTAGACGAAGCATGGAACGTTTTGTGTCGCGAACGAGCGCAAGATCGGCAGGGCTTTCGCCGATTGAATGACCACAGCATCGGGACGAAACCGCCTGACGACTTCTGCCGCGCCGTCCTCGCCCTCCCAACCGCGATAGACCCGATAGCCGAGCTCGCTGTCCGCAGGAAATCGCCGGCCCGGACAAAACTTACGGATCAGGCGATTGCGATAAGCCATGAGAGAGCCGTCGAACTGCAGACTGCACATAACCGCCGGGGCAACGCCGCGCCGCTTTAGCCGCAAGCACAGCTCATGGGTATTGCGCTCAAGGCCTCCGCCCCCTTGCGGGAAATGAATGTGATCGGTCGCGAACAAAACTCTCATGTCGAAACACAGTCTGGGTTCGATCTACGGTGGCGCTGTCTGCTCAAGCTAGCTCTCTGACGAGGTCGAGCTCGTGCAAGGTACGCCAGACGCGGTTGCGCCAGCGCCGCCCGGTTATCTGCCAGTGAAATTCATTATAACCGACATCGCCCGGATGAGGCACCGAGGTGAAGTGATATCGCGGCGCGACCCGGAAGCTCTCGGTGTTGATCCTGAAGTCTTGCAGTAGGCTGCGCTGGGACGCGTGCGCGAGATACATGCGACGCTTCAAATCTTGCTGCTGCGCTGAAAGGTTGAAGCCGAGCGTTGGCCCGGCATCGGGATGGGGAAGGAAGGTCTGCGTCGTAAATTCGCCGCCCGGCGAATTGTATAGCGGCGCCTCGATTATGGTTGGCGGCGTGCCGCCCGCGCGGGCAATAAGCGCGCAAGCCGCGTGCACGCCCAGCGCTGTCGCATCATGGTCGGGATGTCCGCCCTCATAAGCATGCGTGATCACGTATTTGAAACCCGACTTTAGAGGCTTCATCAACGCATGGGTCAGAGCCACGACATCGAAGACTGCATCGCGGTCGGCAATGCCGAGATTGTACATAGGCGAAAGCTCGCGCTGAAGCAGGGCAAGCGCCGCCTCCGCTTCGCGGCGCCGTGCAAGGCCGTAATCGGGCCAATTGTCGAATCCTGCCTCCTGAGCAAACGAACCTTTGCGCGGCGCACCATCAGTAACCCAAACGACACCAGCGCGCGGCAAGCGCGCCAGCAGCGCGCCGGAGCTGATCACATCATCATCCGGATGCGCGATGACGACGAGCGCAGACTGCGAGGGTAGATCGTCAATCGGCGCAATCGTCCTCGCCACGCGCTCCGGCCCCCGGCGTGATGCCTGAACGCGCCGATCGATTGCGCTCCAAACCCTGCCGATCAACCGCCGCAGCGCCTTCTTGATCGCCCGCACCCAAAAGTCTCCTCGAACGCGCGCCTTTCAGCAGCCAAACGCTTATATCAGCAGCGTTAAGGTTATCTTCAGCCAAGAGGCTCGTTGTCACGAATATCGCATGATAAATCATCCGTGGGCGGCCTTGATCAATAGCGATACGGCGGGGCAGGAAGACAGCCATGTTAACCGTCATACTCTCCAGCCGTAATGGAGCGGCAGTTCTGCGCCAAACGCTTGATGGGCTCGTGGCGATGACCACGCCGGCCGAACGCTGGAAGCTCGTCGCGGTCGATAACGCAAGCTCCGACAATACGCAGGAGGTTTTGCAAAGCTATCAAGATCGGTTGCCGATCACGGTTCTCAGCGAGCCGGCGCCGGGAAAGAACAAAGCAGTCAATCGCGCGCTCGATCACGCTGAAGGCGATCTTTATGTGTTTTGCGACGACGATATCATTGTCGCGAAAGACTGGCTCATCAAATGGCGCGAGGTCGCCGATACTCATGAGGAGTGCGATTTGTTCGCCGCCTCGGTCTTGCCCTGTTGGCCGCATGATCCGCCGCACTGGCTATCGGGCGACAAAAACGGTCATATTTTCTTCAGCACCAATGAATACATGCGCGAAGGCCCTTGCGAAGCAACCGACATGTTCGGCGCCAACATGGCGATCCGCGCCTCCGTGTTCGCGACCGGGCTTAGATTCAATGTTGGTATCGGCCCGGATGGCTCGGCTTCCTATGCAATGGGAAGCGAGACGGAATTCGCTTCGAGGCTCGCGGCGCTGGGCTACAAGTGCTGGTTCGCGCCCGGCCCCTTTGTGAAGCACATCATTCGTGCGAACCAGATGCGGCGCGAATGGATTTTGGGCCGCGGCTATCGCTGGGGCCGCGGAAACGCACGAATGAATCTTCCACATCACTACGTGCCCAAAAAACTGAGCTGGAAGAACTTTCTCAGGGCGAACCTCTACCCAATCCTGATGCCTTTCATGAGCGAAGCCGAAGCATGGGCCCGGCACTGGGAATGGGCTGTCGACGAGGGCTATGAGGACGGCTATCGCGCCGCCCACGGTTTGCCTCCACGCTGGCTGAAGACCGGAAAGAGCCTCTACATCGCGCAGCGATTTCGGAATGATTAGATCGGCCTCGTGCGCCTTGGCAGAGCTTCAGTCCTCACGCGCCATGAATTAGAGGCATTCCAACTTGAGGTTCGCCACGCTCCGCTGACAATGTTTCAATCGCGCCTCGCGAGGCAACAACTCGCGTTGCAGACGAAAAAAGAAGCTGCTTAGACGCACCAGCCGGCCTCTTCACATTGCCGGGAATTCGTCCAGCTTGTCTTTCGAGCGTCACGGAAACCACATAGGTTGAGGCGTCGACGCCGCGACGCCGTCTTACTAAAAGAAGCCCGATTCGTCCACGGCCATCCGCGCGCCATGCTGAACTGCATAATGTTGGCTTCCGCGAGCCCCGAGCTAGCGCGCGGTGATGTGAGCGAACGCCACGGAGCCGAGACTCCGCTAAACCCATCTTATCCGCGATCGCTTCAGACTTTGCCCGCATGCGTCGCTCGCATCGCTTTTGAACCCGGACGGTCCAAAGGGCTTTCGACCAAATGAATCGAGAGACATCTGTATATCTTGATCTCGTGAGATTCATTGCCGCGATGATCGTGATGTTCTCCCATTTGGGAGACAGCAAGTGGACGGGTGGCGTCGGCTGGCAGACCGTGCCTTTCGGCGTATTCGCCGTGACCGCGTTCTTCGTGCTTTCGGGCTATGTCATTGCGTTTGCCGCCGCCACGAAGGAGCGCGATCCCGGCAGTTTTGTCCTGCACCGACTGGCTCGAATTTATTCGGTAGCGCTTCCGGCGCTCGCCCTTTCGCTTCTCCTCACACTTCTGGCGGACACGGTTTTGCCGGCCCGCAGTGTCCATTGGGGCAGCGATCCGGCCTCCGTGTACATGAGCAGTGCACTGTTCCTCAATCAGATCTGGTTCTTCGACGTCACGCCGGACAATAACGGCCCTTATTGGTCGCTGGGCTATGAAGCTTGGTACTACATAATTTTCGGACTGTCTGTTTTCGTGCGCGGTAGCTGGCGCTTCTGGCTTACCGGCGCCGCAATGATAATTGCCGGCCCGCGAATTCTCCTTATGCTTCCGGTTTGGCTGACTGGCACGCTCGCATATAAATTCACACGGCAATGCAAAGTGCCCAAATACGTAGCCTTTGGCGCCTGGATCACAACGACCTTGGCGATCCTCGCGCTCGCCTATTGGCAGCTTTGCGACGCTTTGGCGTGTGATTGCTGGCCGCAGGCAGCGCATTCTCGACCGCTGAATGCCTTCGGCCAGTATCTCGAAGACTATTTGATCGGCCTGCTCTTTGCTCTAAATTTTGTCGCCCTCCATTTTTCGGCGCCGCTATGGAAGAACATCGCAGCGTTCTTCGAGAAGCCGGTTCGGTGGCTCGCGGGGGCAAGCTTTACTATCTATCTAATGCACTATCCCATCGCGCTGTTCTTGATCGCGGCCTCACCGTGGCCCGTTGGCACGCTCCTGGAGCAGGCATTCGTAACTGCCGGCACGATCATCGCGGTTTTTGCGCTTGCCGAAGTTACCGAACGAAAGAAGGCGGCATGGCGCTCCGCCTTGTCGCGCTTGTTTGGCAAAGCCGTAGCTTACTGACCCCGGAAGCTGAATAAAATCAGCGAAGGAAGGCACGCCGAACCGGATGACTAAGCCGGTTTGCCTTCCGCAGCGAGGGATCCACGGCCACGGTCAGACCAGGCACCAAACAACAAACCGGCTAAATGCGCTTCGCGCATGCTAATCTCGGTCTGTTTTTCAGGCGGATCTTTGAACAGCCGCGACTTTGCCGCTCGAATACTCTGTTCGGCTGCGGCACGGACGAGCCACCGAGGAACGCCCAATATCTTGTGCCGCGGCCCTTCGAATCGCTCCGACATTTTCCATTCCATGACGCCGCGCCGAAACTCCCTGCGCCACACCCATGCGAGCGTGTAACACTCTGCAGGCACGTAGTGATTTATTACCGCGCCCGGCAGAAAGATCGGCTTCACACCCATGCTCAACAGGCGTTTTTGCAGTTCTAACTCCTCCCCGACCGGCGAGAACTTGGAATCGGTCACACCAAGTTCTTCGGAGAAGAGACCCGTTCGCAGGAGATCGGAGCGAAAGACTGCCCAATTGGCACCGAAGAAATAGGTAAACTTGTCAGCAGGTACTTCGCACTCCTGATCAGCGAAGGTCCAACCCTTGGCCGACCATGGAAGATAGGGAAGGAGATGGGAGGGACATTTACTCTCCGCATCGGCGACAAGTGGCCCGCCAAAGAAGTGGCCCGCTCCGTATCGGTTGGCGGCGTCCACATAAGTCGCAATCATCTCCTCGGGAACCGTGACGTCATCATCGAAGAAGATGAAGAAGTCTGCACCGCTTTCGCGGATGGCGTGGTTCAGCGCCGACGATCTTCCGGCCACGGCCAAATGCAAATACCTCACGCGGCCCTCGATTGGGTTCGACGCGCAAACTTGCTCAACGCCGCTTTGCGGCCCATTTTCGACGACGCAGATTTCAATCTCGTGCGGAAACCGGCACTTCGCCAAATTGGCAAGAAGCCGCTGAACCATCGCCGGGCGCTTAAAGGTGGGAATGATAACGCTTGCTCTCACCGCCCGCTCCCGATCGGGTAACCAAGACTGCCTATATAGCTTCCGAGCAAGAACAACAGGCTACGCTCCAAAAATGTCGAGGCGCTTGCGGTTGAGTTGGCCCCAAACTAGCTTCCAATCGTCGTTGAAAGAAGTGTGCCATGCGAAACCTGACAGATCCAAGTCAATGGCTTTGCTGCGCCGGCGCAACCTGCCAACGACCGGGGAGCTTAGGTAAATGCCGCGTTTGATATCTCAGCTACGGCAAAGCATCGCGCGGAGGCTAAGCCCGCTCGTAAACGCTCGCTGCAGATCGATATCCTGGCCCCGAGGCGTGGTCTCCTTTACGTTTGACGACTTTCCAAAATCGGCGTTCACAAACGGGCACGAGATCCTCGCGCGCAATGGCGCCCGCGGCACCTATTACGTCGCAACTGCCCTTGCCGGGACGCGCGATGAAGTCGGTCAGATGTTCGACATTGAGGATGTCCGCGCGGCTCACAGCCAAGGCCACGAAGTCGCATGCCACACGCACACGCATCTTAACTGTGCGAAAGCAACGAAATCCGAACTACTGGCACAGATACGTGAAAACGCATCGGCACTAGCCTCACTTCTCGATGGCGCCGCCCCCACCAACTTTGCCTATCCGTATGGCGCCGTGTCGCCGAGGGCAAAGCATGTGCTCGGCCCTCGCTTTTCGTCGTGCCGGGGCATCACTGCCGGCATTAATCACGAAAACACCGACCTTGCGGACCTCTGCGCCAACAAGATCTACTCGAG
>JBAQHC010000271.1:0-6383 GCA_049288095.1 Alphaproteobacteria bacterium
GCATAGAGCAGCCCCATCGGCGGCTTGGTAAGCTGGCCGGTGAGATAGACGACGCCGAGCACAACGCCGCCTGTAACCGCGGCGATGATCGAAAGCCGGGTAACTCCAAGCTCATTGACGAGGCGTACGAACGGATTCGTCGCAGCCTGGCCACGGCGCTGAGCCGCATTCACATCAGTATTTGCCATAAACGCCCAATGCCCAGAGGAAACTTATGCGCCTACGGCTCCCATCCACCGAGGCCATCCCATGCACTAGGCAAGATTTACCGAGAACCCTGTAAATGCAGACTTAAATTCGAGGCAGATATTTCGATTTGAAATCGATGAATTTCGTTTAAGCGTTTCGAACAAATGAATGGGGGCGCTCGCATTCAACGAAAGCGCCCCCATTTGGAACAGTTTAGGCTCCGCGTGCTCAGCGGATGTCGTCGCGGTAATGCTGAATGCGCGTTGCGCGTAGGCCCGGCATGCCGTGCTTCTCGATCGCCTTTTGCCAGGCGCTGAACTCTTCAACGGTCAGCGTGTAGCGCTCGCATGCTTCTTCGAGCGTGAGGAGGCCTCCGCGGACTGCGGCCACCACTTCCGCCTTTCGGCGGATAACCCAGCGTTTCGTTTCCGGCGGCGGCAGGTCCGCTTTCGTGAGCGGATTCCCGTCAGGTCCGACCACATAAGCCGCCGAGGTCAGTGTCTGCACCATCTCAGCGTGCACTCCTTACTCAGATACACAATCACTGAGATTAGACTTGGCGCTTTAAAATTCACCTAAGTGATGAGGTAAACGCCTGACTAACCTCGACAATTTTAAGCATCAATCAGCGCGGAAAACGGCGCGAGAGAAAGCAAATAGAGGCTCTCGAAAACACACGCGAGATCCCCTATTCGCTATTCACCATCACGCTATCGCTTCACTTGCATGAGCTCCTGCAGCATGTCGTCGGCGGTCGTAATGATCTTGGCCGAAGCCGAGTAGGCACGCTGCGTAGTGATCAAGTTGGTGAACTCGGTCGCAAGATCGACGGTTGAAGCTTCAAGCGCCGAAGATGCGATCGCGCCGGAGCCGGCTGTCTTGGCCACGACCAAACTCGGAACGCCCGAGTCATTGCTCTGCTGATAGGCGTTGCCGTTGATTGCGGTGAGGCCGTTCGGGTTTTGGAACGTTGCCAGCGGCAGCTGATAGACAGAGCGGTTGACGCCATTATCGAACACGGCAATCACCTTGCCGGTGTCATCGACCTGGACGCCGGTAAGGCCGCCGAACAAAGCGCCGTCAACTCCGGAGGAGATGAGTGTCGATGGGCTGTCGAACTGAGTGACGCCCGTGATCTGGCCAGGCGAGCCAAAATTGATCGTGACATTTTGCGGATTAAGGCCCGAAGTCGCCGTGTTGAATGGAATTGTGATCGTCGGTGAGGTCACGCCGCCATTGATCTGGGCGAGTGAGCCGTCGGTATTGAATGTGAGCACGCCCGAGGCAATCGGATTGGCGGCGGTGACGTTGGCCGCGTTACCGCCATACTGAATCTCGTAGTTCCACTGGTTCGCGGCAGTCTTGACGAAATCGACTTCGAGCTGCTGTGCGCCGCCCTGCGTGTCATAAACCTGAATTGTGCGGCTGAAATCCGGCGTCACAGTACCTGTGGCCATGTCGCCCGGATTGTAGGCTGCCGCAATACCGTTGCTGGACTGCAAGTTGATATGCAAATTCATCTGCGTCGTTGGCTGCGCTGTGCCAGTGAGCGCATTGAGATTGATCGGCACGAGCGCCGCGCGGTTGGTTGGCAGATTGCCTTGGTTGTCGAGCTGCCAACCCATGAGATAAAGACCGCTCGTGTTCTTCAGAAAGCCGTTGGCATCGGGCAAGAATGCGCCTGAGCGCGTGTAAAGTGTCTGCGTTGACGTACTGCTCGGTGTAGGCGTGGTCGCGACGGTGAAGAAGCCGGCGCCGCTGATCGCAAGATCAGTTGATGAAGATGCGTTCTGGATGAGACCTTGCTGACTGACGCCCTGCACCTTATTGGCGTTGACGCCTCCAGAAGCGAACGCTCTGGGGTCACCGTTCGTGGTGAGCAAGGTCGAGAAGATCGCGCTGTCGGCCTTGTAGCCGATCGTGTTCACGTTCGCGATGTTGTTTGAGGTTGCGCTCAGCGCCGCGCTCATTGCGTTGAGGCCCGAGATGCCGGTGAAGAGGGAGCCGTAGAGACTCATTGCTTTACTCCTTGACTAAAGGCGTGAACTTGGTTGTGCGATTCTGCGATTGCGGTTCATGGTGTTGAGATGCTGACGACATCCGCGGTGTCGATATCGAGGCCGCCGATCTTAAGCGCCGGCTTGCCGCCGACGATATCGACGGCCGAAACGACGCCCGAGACCGTCGTATTCGTGCCGATGCTCTTGCCTGCAGTATTCGTTGCATTGACCGAGAGCGTGTAAGTGCCGTCGGGCGCCGTCGTGCCGTCGGCCTTGCGCCCATTCCAGGTGAATGTGTGCGTTCCGCTCGTGCGCTCGCCGCTTGCCGTGTAGACCGTCTTCCCGGTGCTATCCGTGACATTGAGAACGGTGTTCGCGGAGTTCCCGCCGAGCGAATAAGTCCAGCTCGCAGAACCATTGGAAAGCAGCGACTGGCTGCCGCTGGCGACGACCTTGCGGCCGAGATAGTCAGTGAGTGTCGATGCCGAGTTGCCGCTCGATGCCGAGCTTGAGACATTGGTGATGTCGGCAGGATCGATATCGAGGCCGCCAACTCTAAGCATCGGCTTGCCGCCCACAATGTCGACAGAGCTGACGACACCGGTGATTGTCGTGCTAGCCGCCACTTTGTTGCCGCCAGCATCAGCAGCGGTGACTTGCATGGAGTAGGCCCCGTCAGGTGCTTTGCTGCCATCATTGGTGCGCCCATCCCAGCTGAAGGTATGCGCGCCGTGGGTCAGCTCGCCTTTTGTCGTGTAGACGATCTTGCCTGACGCATCCGCAATGTTGACCACCGTGCTCGTTGCATCGCCGCCAAGCGAATAAGACCAATGCGCGGCGCCGTTTGTCAGTTGGGTTTGTGCTCCGCCCGCCGACACCTGCTGGCCTATATAGCCGGCGAGCGATGAAGTCGAATTTGCAAGCGACAGATCGACGAGCTGCTTCAAATAGTCGTTCGCATTGATTTGCTGTTCGACACCGGCAAACTCGACGAGCTGTTGCGTGAACTGATTTGTGTCCATCGGTGCCGTGGGGTCCTGATGTTGCAGCTGGGTCGTCAGCAGCTTGAGGAAGGTGTCGAAATTTCCGGCGAGCTGCTGTCCGGCAACCTGAGCTGCGGACTGAGCCGTGGCTCCTGAGTTCGAGGTCTGTGTCAGCGCATTAAGTGAGGCGGTGTCCATTTCAGTTTCCTCAGATCAAAATATCGATGCGCGTGGGGTCGATGAAACGCGCGCGTACCGGCGCCATTTCGACGATCTCATCCTCGCCGTAATAGTTGTTGGGATTGGCGCCGCGGCCTTGCGAGCCGTTGTTGGCTCCACTTCCATCGCGGCTCGACGGATTGTCTTGGCGCAGCGAAAAATTCAGGCTGTCCTTGTCGGTCCTGAGGCCGTTGCTGTTGAGCGCGCGCTGGAGCGCTCCTGAATCACGCTGCAAGAGATCAAGCGTTTCCTGCCGATCCGCTGTCAGATGTGCCTTGGTCTGGCCATCGCTCGTCATCTCGATCTTGACGTCAATGCGGCCAAGTTCCGGCGGGTCGATCTTGATGTTGAAGTGATCGGCTCCGGCCGTCTGATGACGGCGGATTTCGACCGCGATCTGATCCGCGGGCAAGGTCAGGCGCGGCCCGTCCATTTGCGCATGAATTGTCGGCGCCGAATTCGCATTCGGCGAAGCCGTCTGGACAATATTCGCAACGATGAGCGTTGGATTTTGCGGCTGCGCCGATGGCGGCACTGCAGGCTGCGCCGATGCATTTTGTGCGGCCGCCTGTCCTGAAGGCTTGGCGTCTGTGGTCGCCTGCGTATCGGCCACGCGCGCTGCCGGCGAAGACGTGTTTGCGCCTTGTTGAGCTACCGCCTCTTTTGCCTTGACTTCGAAGGCACCTAATGAAGCGTCGGCTTTGGGCGCGGTCACGGCGGGCGAATTGATCGCGGGCGCATTCGTGTCAGCGGTCTTGGCCGATGTTGGTGCTGTGGTGTCGATGCGAGTGGGCGATGCTTGGCCGTCCGTTTTGGAAGGTGCGTTGGCGCCGATGGGATCTACGGGCTTCGAGTCCGGCGCGCCCGCGGCAGCAAGAGCCGTGGCCAGCGAATTGGCGTTGGAGGTCGCCATCGTGTCTTTGGGTGCACCCTTCTTCGGCGCATCTTTCGAATCTGGCTTGGTCGGCGCTGCGGCGTTCGCCTCTTCAGCCGACGCAATCGCTGGCGCCGTTTGCTCGGTGACGATCGAAGCCTTCTGCGCGTCAGGCGATGTGTTGCCGGCCTGGATCTTCGTGCCTCCCTTGGCTTGAGCGGCCACTGCCGTTTGCGCCGCGGCTGCCTCGGACGAGTTGCCTTTCGTGCTGTCGTTGAGTGTGGCGTTTGCCGACCCTGGTCCCTTGATTGCGGGCTGGGCGTTCGCTTGCTGGCCATCGGTCTTTGCCGCGAGAACAGGCGATGGCACACCGGGGATGGCCGTCGCCGTTGCTGCAGCCGGCCCTGTTGGTACAGCGATATCGTTGGTGGTTTGTGTAACACCTGCCGCGGACCCGTCGGGCTGCGCTGCTTGCGCGGGTAGCGCTGAGCCTGGAGAGGTTACCGGCGGCGTGGTGCCACTTAGCGGCGTTGCGTTGCAAGGCGTTGCCGCCTTCTCCGACGCGTTGTCCTGCGTGGGCTTGTCCGCTTTGGGCGCCGAAGCCGCCGACGGCGTGGCGTTCGGCTGCACTTGTGTCTGCGCCTGTGCTTGTGCCTGTAACTGCACTTGCGCCGCGCCGAGAGCCGACGCGTCGGGCGCCGCATCGCCAGCATTCTTGCCGGATTGTTTCTTGTCCGTCTTTTCGGACTTGGCGTTGGTTGCGGGCTTGCCGGGCTGCTTAGGCGAAACCTCGTTGTCGTTCACAGCGACCTTGTCAGAGGTGTCGCTCGAGCTGTCTGTACCCTGAGCGTTAGCTGTGTCGTTCGATCTTTTCTGAGTTGCGGATTCCGCAGCATCAGCATTCTGCGCGTTGACGCTCGATTGAACCATTGCGTCGAAGCCGGAATCGGAGCTCGCCTCGCCGGATGAATCGGCCGAAGAGGATTGCTGCGGCCGTGGCGGGGCAGCGATTTGCGCAACAGCGAGCGCGGCGTCGGACATCAGAACTCTTTTCCTGGGCTCAGACGCGCATTCGACGCTTGGTGAACTCCCGAGGGTGAGAGCAAGGGGAGGGCCAATCGCTGCCGGAAGAACAAGTGGTTGCAGCGAAAGGAAAATCTGTTCTCGGGCGTCTTCACCTCGCACGGCAATTCATGCCGCTTGCGGCAAGTCCTGCCGGGCCGTCTCGGTTGTCGCGAGCGTGCTCATTCCCTGGCACCCCACTTGCAACTTCCTGTCCGCAAAGCAGGCGCAGGATGCGTATAGTCGATCAGTCTACGGATGAATGTCGTATCGCGCGGATGAAGGAATTCTCCGTTGAATCGATATTTATCCGCGATCGCTCAAGAGTCACGGCGGGGCCGGGAATGCAGCGCATGGGCGATTATGAGCGTGGCAGAATTTGCCCGAGCAGCGGCAAATATTGCCGTAGGCCCAGCGAGGGGATCACATGAGCAGCATCAGTGCGATCCTGTCGAGTGCAACTTCAGCGCTTAAAACCAATCAGGCGGCGCTCGGGACCACCTCGGCCAACATCTCCAACGTCAATAATCCCGACTATGTGCGCCGGGCGGTCGAGTTCCAGTCGCTCAACATCAACGGCGAGGCCGTCGGCGTCCAGGTCGGCCAGATCCAGCGGGTTGTCGCCGACTTTCTCCAAAGTCAACTTTTGAGCTCGCGCTCCACGGCGGGAACCGTCGATGCGATGAGCGACATTCATAGCCGTCTTCAAAGCATGTTCGGCAAGCCCGACGATCCCAACTCGATGCCGAGCCTTGTGAACCAGGCCCTGGCCTACCCGTCGGAGCTGACGCTTGATCCGGTCTCGACTGCACGGCGTATGGGATATGTGCAGCAGATGCAGTCCGCGCTCAGCTCTATTTCGCAGATGTCAGCGCAGGTGCAAGACATTCGCACGAACACCGATAACAGCATCGCGGACGATGTTTCCTCGGCAAATTCGCTTATTAGCAACATCTATAATCTCAACCAGCAAATCGTTAAAGCGAACGCTGTTGGCTCGGATTCGGGCGCGCTTCTCGATCAGCGCGATGCCGCTTTGCGCAATCTCTCCGACCT
>JBAQHC010000272.1:0-9212 GCA_049288095.1 Alphaproteobacteria bacterium
GTCGGGCTTTCGGCACTGATTGCCGCGGCAGCGCTCGGCGCCAATCCGCTAATCGCCGTCGATGTGGTTGAGGACAAGCTTGCGCTCGCGCGCTCGCTCGGCGCAACGCACGCAGTCAATGCGACGACGATGGATCCGCTGGCGGTTTGCCGTGAGCTCACGGGAGGCAAGGGCGCCGACTTTGCCGTTGAAGCGACCGGGAATCCGTCGGCAATGGAGGCAGCCTTTGAGGCTGTGCGCGTCGGCGGCGGCCTTTGCGTGATTGCGGGCAACGCAGCGCACGATGCGCGCATCCAGCTGAACCCGTTCAGTCTCATCAACGGCAAGCGGATTGTGGGCTCCTGGGGAGGCGAGGCGCGCATGGACGAGGATGTGCCGCGCTATGCGGCGATGTTCGGCGACGGCCGCTTGCCGCTTTCTAAGTTGATTACGGCGGAATATCCGCTGGCTGAAATCAATCGCGCGTTTTCAGACCTAGAAGGGGGCCGCGTTGCCCGCGCGCTTGTGCGCCTCGGTTGAAGCAATGCGGCCTAGTGGGCCGGCGAATTTGCACCGGCCTGATTTGCGTTCGCCCCGCAGGCTAGGCAATAGCGCGCCAATGCTTATAACAGCAGCGGGGTACGTCGGCGAGCCGTGAAGATGTCCGTCCAAAATCCGGGTTTCCTGAAAAGCGGCGCAGCGCTATTCCAGCGCATCATTCACTTCGCGGGGCTCGATCGCGCTGTCGTTTTCGGATCGGCCGCCCGCGCGTGGTCGCTCTGTGCCGGCATCGTCACCGTCGCGGCGGTCGCCACATTCTTTTCCCCCGAAGTGCAGGGTTTCTATTACACATTTATCAGCTTGGTCGGCTTGCAGGTGTTTGCCGAGCTCGGTCTAGGACAAGTGCTCATCCAATTCACGAGTCACGAATGGTCTGCACTCGAATTGGACCGGGCCGGCAAGATCGTCGGCACGGACGCGGCGTTGTCGCGCCTTGCGGGATTGGCTCATTTCGCCGCACGCTGGTATCTCGCCGCGTCATCGTTCTTCTGCGTCATCGCAGTTGTCGTTGGGCTTTTCGAGCTGTCGGGTTCCGGCGCCGATGTCCAATGGCGAGCGCCTTGGATCCTGCTGTGCGTTGCTGTGGGCGTTGATCTTTTTCTACTGCCATTTTGGTCGCTTCTCGAAGGCAGCAACCAGGTCGCCGCGATCAATTTTCTGCGCTTCATGCGTGCGGTCGCTCAGAGCATTTCGATGTGGATTGCAATGGCTCTAGGCGCCGGATTGTGGGCGTTGGTGATCGCGACGGCGTTTGGCATCGTGGTAATGATCCTTTTTGCCTTGCGCCAGCATTTGCGCCTCTTCTCACAAATATTCTCGCTTCCCGCTCAGGCATGGCGCATGTGGTGGAAAGAGCTCTGGCCGATGCAATGGCGGATCGCGCTTAGCTCTCTCAGCAGCTACTTCACTTTCCTGCTCTTTGTGCCGGTCTTATTTAGGTTCCACGGGCCCGTCGCCGCTGGACAGATGGGAATGACATGGAGTCTTGTTACCGCGCTCAGTGGCGTTACCGCGGTCTTGGTTCAAACCAAGACGCCGGGGTTTGGAATACTGATAGCGCGGCGGCAATGGGCGGAGCTTGATCGCTTGGCTTGGCGTGCGGGCGCGAGTTCGATCGCTCTGACGGTCATCGGCGCTTGTACGATTTTCGGTGCCGTTCTTCTGTTAAACGCGTTTGAGCCAAATCTCGCTCGAAGATTTCTGCCGCCGGAGCCGCTAGCAGTGTTTCTCATCGCGACGATTGGTCAGCAGGCCACCATTCCGATCTCTTTCTACCTGCGGGCTCACAAGCGTGAGCCTCTTGTTTTCGTTTCCGTTGCCAGCGGTATTCTGATCGGCTTGGGTGTTGTCATATTCGGCCAGCGTTGGGGCGCCATCGGCATGGCCTGGACGTACGCCGCCGTTGTGCTGTTCTTTGGGTTGCCTGCGTGCGTCGTGATTCTGCAACGGGCACGGCGGGCCTGGCACGCAGGCGAAGCCAGCGGTAACTAAGGCCGAACACAATGGTCGTTTGGATCAAACAGCGGGATGCTTTGAGGGCGACGCGATGATGATGAGCAAGCTCCGATACCTGTTTAGTCTCTATGGTGCGAGCCTCCACTATCAGCTTTTTTCAAGAAAGCTTCACGTGCTCCTAATTAGCGACGGGCTTGGCACGCTCTTGCGTGCCAAATTGGGTAAGGATCGTCTGCGGACAGCTCTGGTTGGGCATGATCCGCGCATTCTCAGCCTGACCGAGGCAATTTGGGATTCGGGATTCGACATCTCCTTCTTTCAAGGAGGCTCGAACGATCAGATGCACCCAAGCCGACCGCTCCAGGATCTGGACGTTGGCGCGTTCGACGTCATACTCGTGAGCGACGAGGACCCGGCGAAGGAAGCGGAATTCTTAGGTAAGCTCGCCGGAGCCAAGTTGCCGGTTGTTCCCCTGGGCCGGCTGTTGAATGCGCACCTTAAGGCTCTCAATGAGATCCCGAGGGGATCTGGCGGAACATGCCTCAACCCTCGCAAGCAGGCTCTGGTCGCGGCAGCCCTGGCGATCTCTGATCCCGCGGGGATTGTCCTGGAATGCGGTGTCTATATGGGCGGTACAACCGTTTATATGGCGCATTTGCAGCGTCACCTTGGAATGGCGCGACCAATCTACGCGCTCGATACGTATGAGGGCATGCCGGAGCCAACTCAAAAGGACTTTGGCAGCGGGTTCGTCTATACGGCGGGCATGTTCTCGGACAATCACGAACAAACCGTCAGAAAGGTCTACAAATCAGCTGGCGTGCAGGACCAGATCGAAGTCGTGCCGGGTCTGTGTCAGGAGACACTCCCGACTGTGGTATCGAATTCGCGGCACATTGCTTTTGCCCTCTTGGACACAGATCAATATGCCGGAACTAAAGGTGGGCTTGATTCGATAGGTGACAAATTGCGCGCCGACGGCATTGTCATTGTCGACGACACCAGCGTGCACGGCGTCGATACAGCGATCAAGGAAGCGCTGATGAGTGATCCGTCGTTGATGCGACGGCCTCTCGCCATGAATTTTGACGCAATCTTCACATCGCGACCGTGAACTCGACATGCGATATCACACTGGCTGCAACTGCGGTTGTCCTGGCAGGGGGGCGGGGGACGCGGATCAGCGCGCTCTATCCGGATCTGCCCAAGCCGATGATCGAGGCCGCCGGGCAGCCTTTTCTGCACTGGGTCATCTCCTGGCTCACCTCCCAAGGCCTGCGGGACATCATCCTGTCGGTGGGCTATCTTGGCGAACGCATCGAAGCGTGGGCCAGAGAGCGCGAGAACCCGGCGGGCGTTAGAATTCGCACAGTGCGCGAGGGGGCGCCCCTGGGAACAGGCGGTGCGGCCGTCAACTGCCTCGCGTTAGCGGGCGATCCCGTGCTTATCTTGAACGGTGACTCGCTTGTGGTGACGCCTTTGCGGCCGCTGTTTGATTGCCTCACCGATCCCTCATGCGGCGGCACGTTGCTGGCCTTGCCGGTGACCGACGCGTCGCGCTTTGGCTCGCTGGACGTTGGCCCTGACAACATCCTCCGCGGATTTCGCGAGAAGCAGGCGGGGAGCGGCCTCATCAATGGTGGCGTCTACCTTTTCCGGCGCGAAACCCTTAACGAGTTCGAACCGGGCAAGGCCTACAGCATGGAATATGATGTGCTGCCGGGACTCTTGCGTCACGGCGCACAAATCCGGGTCGTTGAAGCGGATGCGCCGTTCCTCGATATTGGCACGCCGGAGACGGTTGTGTTGGCCTCGCGATTTATCGAGGCAAATCTGAAACTGCTGATCCGAAACTGATGAGTGAGCGAGCGCTTATCCGATTGCTGGGCGGATATTCGAGCCGATAGCGTTGCCAAAGCAGAATCTGTTCTCTATTCGCCACTATCGGCCTTTGTGTCACGAGTATAGTAGCTAGAATTCCGGAGAATGACAATGACAGGAGTTCGGAACTTCATTGCGCGCAACGTCAAATACCAACTGCGTAACCTAATCTACCGATATCCACCAGTTGGGCTTTTGCCGGAGCGACTCCATGTCTGGCTCGGCGCTCTCAAGGACACCATGCCAGTACCCGGAGATATAGCCGAGATCGGGTGTGCGGCGGGAGGGACCGCCGCTGTTTCCAGCAGGATGCTTAATCATCTCGGCAGCACCAAAGTCTACTATTGCTATGATACGTTCTCCGGCTTTGTAGGTTCGCAATTTGATGTCGATCAAAATCTGGGCACGCCGGAAAGGGATCGCACTATGTTCGACGCAAATTCGATGAAGATTGCGAAGTGGATCACGAGCCACCATGGCAAGGGTGACGTGCGCTTGATACAGGGCGACATTATGTCTGTAAGCGACGATAAATTGCCGCCCCGTATCTCAGCGTGTTTAATCGACGTGGATTTGTCCGAGCCGGTGTATGCGGCGCTTTCGCGAATTCGACCGCGGCTTAGCCCAGGCGCAATTGTCATTGTTGATGATTGTCCCGAAGGCTATTCGTGGAAAGCAAGGATTGGCTATGCGAAATTCATGAAAGAGATCAACCAGCCTGAACGCTACGACTGCGGTCTGGGTGTTTTCGTCAATTCGCCAGCCGCGGCCCAGGCCGCGGGAGCGTGACAAGTCGTGGATATCAATTACCTACTTGTACCCCCGCGATATAAGCGCTTCAGAAAGGAACTGTCGGACAAGCCCTTTAAGTTGCTCGATGTCGGCTCGAGCAACGGTTCCTCGCTGCTGGCCAAGCACTGGTTTCCGGCCTGCATCTATCACGGCCTTGACATTTCTGGCGCCAATCTCTCGTCGGCCGAGCTCGCCGCGATGGATAAGTTCGTCGAGTGCGATCTGGAGAACGGCGATCTTTCGGCATTGAACGACGGATTTTACGATGTCGTCGTGTTCGCCCATGTGATCGAGCATCTCACCAATGGACTTGAGGTGCTGGCTGCTCTCACGCGTAAGCTTGCACCGGGCGGCCGCATTTATGTCGAGTTTCCCTCGGTCCGGTCTCTCTCTTTGCCATCGGCGCAAAATACCTTGAATTTTTGCGACGACCCCACACACATCCGTGTGTACGACATCAAAGAAGTCGCCAACACATTGCTGGCTCAGAGGTTGCGCGTGGTTCGAGCAGGCGCGCGGCGTGAATGGGCCCGCATCCTGTTGTCGCCGCTTACCTTGCCGAAGCAGATTGCATCGCTTCTGAAAGACGGGCGATTGAGCGCGAACGGGTTGTGGGACCTGATGGGGTTTGCGGACTTTGTTTACGCGCGTCGAGGGTGATTTGCCCGGTCTCGATGTAAAGGTGGCCTAGGCATCGCGGTGGGACGTTTCGAATGAGCTGGAAGCACGAAGCAAGGCATCTGTTGCGCGGTCTTGGATTCGAGATCTACCGGGTCGCGAAGGAAGTTTCGGATCAGGGACTATCCTATGAGACCGTCCTGCCCAAGGCGGCATATGCTCCGTGGCGGGACGATCCGGCATTTCTTGAGTGCTACAAGAAGATCGAGCGGAATACGCTTGTCGACATCTATAGATGCTGGGAACTCTGGGAACTTATCGCGCAGGTGTCAAAGCTCGAGTTAGGGGATGTCCTAGAGGTGGGCGTTTGGCGCGGAGGCACCGGGGCCCTGATGGCCCACAGTATGGAATTGCGCGGCCTCAAGTCGCAGATTTATCTCTGTGACACTTTCACTGGCGTCGTAAAGACCGGAACTGCGGACAAGTACCAGGATGGAGCGCACTCCGACACGAGCGCCGAACATGTCGAGGGCCTCTTGGCTGAGCTCGGCTGCAGCAACGGACGCCTCCTTAAGGGAATCTTTCCCGAAGCTACCGGCCAAGAGATAGAGGATCGAAAGTTTCGATTGTGTCATATAGATGTCGACGTCTACCAATCGGCACGAGACGTCTTACATTGGGTTTGGCCCCGACTCGTCCGAGGCGGCGCTGTCGTTTTCGATGATTACGGAATGCACACGACGCCAGGGGTGACCAAATTGGTCAATGAGGAGGCCTGCGCGCCTGATCGGATGTTCCTGCAGAACCTCAACGGCCATGGTATCTTGATCAAATTCTAGCGAGGCTAGAGCTGATATCGGCGGCAACTCACCTAACAACCTGGGAGCAAAGGGAAAGCGCGCTTAAGAAGCGCTCGTATGGTGCTAACTTCATGATCCGTTTGGAAAAATTTTCCTTGTAGGGCGTTCGGGTCTATGATCTTTAGTCCTTTGTTGACCAGGGTGATTGGCTGCCATCTATGCTCAATTTCGTCTCCGATCCCGGGCGCCTAAAGGCAATTGGCGATCGACTGACGACGCTTGCGGCCCAGCATGTCGGGCTTCTTCTCAAAGTTGCCCTCATCGGCGCGCTATTCGGGGTCGTCTACGCCCATTTCGTGCCGGCCAATTACCCGGTGCAGATGACCGTCACCGCCGCGCGCTATACGTCGGACACAAAGCCTGTGACGGCGGGCAGTGCGCTTTCGCTGCTCGCTCGTGCCGATTCTGGTGAACTCTCCGACTTCGCTCTTTACACGGAGGTTCTCACCTCGTTGAGCGTCAGCCAGAAGATCTTTGATGATCATCCAGAGATCGTCCTGCAGTTGTTTCGAGCGGAGTGGAGAAACGGCGCATGGGCTCCGCCCCATACGATGGCCCAATTGATCAAGAACTTCGTCTACGGTCTGGTCGGGGCAAGTGCTTGGGCTCCGCCGGATGCTTGGCGTCTGTCCCAGCTCCTCGGCGGCATGGTTCATATCGAAAAAAATGGCCGAAATCCAATTGCGACGATCAGCATTCGCGGTCGAGATCGGAAGTTCGGAATAGAACTGCTCTATGTACTCCATGAAGAGGCCGAGAGCATCCTCAAAGCTGAGGCCTATGACAGGAGCGAGAACAAGGCGAAGTTCTTGTTAGACATGATGGAGCATACGTCGGCTCTCGACTTAGCGACGCAAATTGGAGAGGTCCAGCTGCGCAATCGCATGTCGGCTGCGCTTAGCCGGTCTCCCGTGCCGTTTGCCGCAGAGTTCATTTCGCCTCCCGATGGTCCGGCGCGGGCAAGCGCGTTGCCACACCTGCTCGCTCCCATAATTGTCGCGATCATCTTTGTGCTTGCCACGCTATTGGCACTGCTTGCGAATGAGCGAGCAGTGCTACGCGCCACACGCTGGATGGCGACACCTGATCTTGCCGCCCTGAAGACGCGACTAAGATCCCGCCGAAGCTGAAATGCTTCAGTTCCTCATCGGATTGAGCTACGTCAACATAGCCTGGCTGCTTGGTAGCTCCATGCAGCGCGCAGTCTATAATCTCCCGCCGCTGTCGATCGTTGCCGCCCTCGCATTGCTGGGCACCGGTTTCTATTCCTTCAAGCTGAAGAGCGAAGCCTTTTGGTTCTTGCTCATCGTTTCGGTGTTTGGCGTTTCTGCGGCCCTCTATCACGGCCTCACCATTTGGCATGTCCGGCAGATACTCGCTTTTGGCGCAGCCGCTGCGGTCTGGATGTTCCTTTATCAAGTTGGCAGCAAACGCGACATTATAACAATGTCGACAACTGCAACCTTGCTTACGATTTATGCGGTGTTTGCCCTCATAGAAGTAACTGAGCGAGTGCTATTTAACAGTGCCGTCCTGGGCTACGTGGTCGGGAGCATCTTCTCTTACCACCCCGACACGATCGTGAACTACACATTGTCAAATGCGATCCCGCGCCTCTCGTACTTTAGCAACGAGCCGTCCTCGGCTGCATATGCAATCGCTGCCGTCATCATGCCCTATATCGCCGCCAACGCGGTAGTTGAGAAGTCGCGCAGAAGCCTGGCGCTGTTAGCGATCGCCTCTTTTGTTCTTTACATGGCGGAGGGCGTGACATCCGAGGTGCTGTTGTTGTTTACGATCAGCTTCGTGATCTTCCCCCGCCTCACGGTCATTGGCGTGCCGGCCGTCATGGCCACGGTCCTGATTGGTGTGATCGGAGCGTCATCCCTCATCGAGGACCGTCAGGATCTCATCAGATTCCTGCTGGGCACGTTCGGCGGCATTAGTTCGCGTATCGATGTAGGCTTTGAGTCAGGCTCATATTTGAGCCGATTGTCGAATTGGTTCATCGGCGCAAAGACATTTCTCCAGGCCCCGATTTTTGGCCAGGGATTTGGCGGTACGGGAGCGAACTTCTTCGGCCTGGTCAACTCGGGGTATGATCTGATCTATACGGCCGAGCAGCAGGGATTCTTGGAGGGAGATATCGCGCCGACCAATGCTCAGATGGTGCTGCGAATACCCGCCGAGATTGGAATCGCGGGCACTGCTTACATCCTTTACAAGGCTCTCGGTCTTATCAAGTTCGTGCTGCGTGTGGATAGCGAGGACCGTATGGCTCACTATGCGTTTCTCTATGCGCTCGGTGCGATGTTGTTGAGCTTTACCATTACATCGGAGTATCTCAGTCCGATGATCTCGTCTTTCGTAGTTCTTCTTGCACAACTCTTGCGTAAGCGGAGCGCTCATGCTGTGCCGGCCGAGAGTCCGCAACCATCGCAGACTCCGATTGTGCCCGGTGCCGCAACCGCCGAACATCCGTGACGGCAAAGTTAGGAATCGGCCTTCGGCTATACTGATTTAGCAAGAAGCTTCGTCAGCTATAGTCAACGCTGAACCATTATCTCAGCAATGCCTAGAGAACGATGTCCAATTTCCAGCCGCTCGATGCGTTCGACATCACGCTCCGGAGACAATTGGGTGGGGTTTGAATGAGTAATGTCGAAGAATTTCGTAAAGCCGTTATCAATTAGAACGTCAAAGAACTCCTTCACGCTCTGGCCGTTGGATACCAGCATCTGTGGTCCAAGTTCCGATAAGATGACGACGTTCGGACTTCTCTTGAACGTCTCGCGCATGCCGAGGAAGGCGTTTATCTCACCTCCTTCGATGTCGATCTTTAGGAGATCAACAGTCGGGTACCCGTTAGCTGCCATGATTTCATCGAGCGTTACGGTTTGAACCGTTGTCGATTTTGGTACTCCGAACTGCTCTTTATATCCTTGCATAATTGAGCCGCCGGCCGGACCACCGAAATAAGGGGCCGTGCTCTTGGCGTTTGATACTGCAAAGTTGAAAGGGGTAATGATATTCTTGAAGTCGTTCAATTCTATATTCTTACATAGG
>JBAQHC010000273.1:0-1656 GCA_049288095.1 Alphaproteobacteria bacterium
TGCCACAGCCGACGAGATCAAGTCTCTCATCGATACCGGCAAATATCCCGGCCTGCGCTACCTGCGCCACGATGAGCGCAGCGGGCAAAGCGCGGCGCTGCGCTCCGCCATCCTGGCGGCGACGAGCCCCATCATCGCCACCATGGACGGCGACGGGCAGAACGATCCGCACGACATCCCGCGCCTGCTCGAGGTGCTCGCCGCGCCCGGCACCGATGGCCCCGCCCTCGTCGGCGGCGTGCGCACCGAGCGCAAGGCCACGGGCTCCAAACGCTGGGCCTCGCGCGCCGCCAACTGGATCCGCGACAAGGTGCTGCAGGACGACTGCCCGGACACCGGATGCGGCATCAAGGTCTACTGGCGCGAGGTCTTCTTGCGGCTGCCGTTCTTCACCAGTATGCACCGCTACCTGCCGGCATTGTTCCAGACCTACGGCTACGAGGTGACTTACGTCCCCGTCAACGACCGGCCACGGCAGGCGGGCGTCTCCAAGTACAACAATCTCAACCGCGCGCTGGTCGGCATCTACGACCTGGTCGGCGTCACGTGGATCCGGAAGCGAACGAAAGTGCCGCGCATCGTCGACCGGCGTCCCGACACGAACCCCGTCATGGATATCGCCATGCGCCTGAAGCCCGTGAACGATGACGGTGCGCGCGCCAGCGCCGGCGACAAGAGCTGAGCCACGCCTAGCATCAGGACAAAGACACATGGATCATGCCGTAGCCATGCTCGGCCAATGGTGGGCCTCGACGCCGCTGAGCGAGAAAGCGTGGCTCGGCGTCGGGTTCCTGGCGCAGCTCTTGTTCTCCATGCGCTTCATCGTGCAATGGATCGCCAGCGAGCGGGCGCGGCGCTCGATCGTGCCGGAGACGTTCTGGTATTTCAGCCTGTTCGGCGGCGCCCTGCTGCTTGCCTACGCCATCTACCGGCTCGATCCGGTGTTCATGCTGGGCCAGGCGATGGGTCTCGTCATCTACGCCCGCAACATCTATTTCATCCGCACCCATCACAAGATCCAGGCGGCCGCGGCAGGCGCCAGCCCCGGCGTCCCCGCCGAGTAGAACGCGGTCACGGAAGAGCGGCACGGATGGGCCGTCCCGCGGCGGTTTCGTCCACAGGCGGCGGGCGTCCCCGAGGCTAGGCTTCCCAGGCGCGGGAAACGTGCTATAAGCCCCGCCACGACAGCCGCTCGCCATGGGCGGCTTTATTGTCGGTCTCGGCGATGCGCCGAAGCCGAGCCTTCCCCCCGCGCGCGGCAGTTCCTATCTATGGCTGACGAGGGGGTATGTTTTCGGTGACGCGGGGTGGAGCAGCCCGGTAGCTCGTCAGGCTCATAACCTGAAGGTCGCAGGTTCAAATCCTGCCCCCGCAACCACCGCTAATTGCTCCGCGATCGGACCGAGAACATCAGGCTTTTTCCCTGCCGATAACCGCAGTATTGCGGCGATTTGCCCATGCAGATCGATCGTCAGTCTGCCGTCCGCCGGCGTGATGACCACGCGCTCGATGAGCGATCGGATGGCCTCGAACGCCTCCCTGTCGCCTTCAGGCCGCGCCAAGGCCTCGTGTAGTTCCGCCACACGAGCGCGGTACAACTCTGCCATATTTGGGTTGAGCAGCGTCTTCCGCTCCGGCTCACTTGCCAGCCTCGCC
>JBAQHC010000274.1:0-2565 GCA_049288095.1 Alphaproteobacteria bacterium
GTTGAGCCAAACCGCGGCCGCCGCGACCACAATATCCGTGCCCTCTTCCCCATCCAATATCCGTGAGCTCCTCCACCCCCGAGGCCGCCTCTTCGACCCCGGAAGCGCTCCCACCGGAACCCGCCAACGACAACGATCCCACACCCAAAGCCGCCAACGACAATCCTGCCCGCACCTTGTAAGAAGGGGGAGTGACCATGCGACTTCTCGAGCGTATTGGTACGGACGTCATCGGAAAGGTGCGGCGGCTCGACCGCTTCGAGTCTCATCCACGGTGAGGTTTGAGCCATGCTCCAGGCTTGGCTGTCTATCGGTTACATCGTCCTGCTCGCAATTCTCGTGCTTGCCTTTATCTTGTGGCGCAGGGGGAGTCCCGTTCTGGCCATCGCTGCACTCGTGGTGGGTATCCCCCTCTGGTTTGGATGGGAATACGCACGTCCAACGTGGACAACCGGCGTCATCACGGGAACGGAAGTGCGCCGCAGCGATCCCGACGCCCGCGGCAATACGACCGACATCGAATACATCTACATGCGCAACCGGTCCGACAGGGGGCTCGAGCTGATCAACGACGATTCCTGGTGGTGGTTGAAGCGCAACAGCGAGCGCGTCTTCAACGACGCCAAGACCGCGCAGGATCGCAACACGGAAGTGACGCTCATGTGGAATCGGTGGCGCTCCACGCTCTTCTCTTTGTACCCCAACGTGATCGCCATCCGCCCCGCCGGCTCCTGGCTGTTTTGGTCGGTGCGAGCCATCATCTTCTACGGCCTCTCCGTCGTCCTCTGGCTCAGTTATTTCTACGCCTTCTTCAGGCTGCGCCGATCGAGTGCGCCGGATGCATGATCACAACCCCGATGGTGTGTAGGCGAACAGGAGGAGAGGCCCCGCCGCGAGCCATTGAGAGCCACGCGGCTGGCGCGAGGGCAGGCGCTTGGTGGGCCACCTCAATGAGCGGGCGGGCGAGGTGTTGGAGTCTGCTAATGGCCCGAAGGCGACATCTGCACCCGCCGTTGGGCGAGACGATATCCGCGCACGCATTGACCTCTTGCTCGGAAAGTGCCGGCGCAACAGTCACCAAGCAAGAGGGTCGAAGGTTGCCCGAACGGCGTCAGCGCGCCGGCACTGAACGACCCGCTTCTATCCGCCTCTCACTCTCCGCCGCCTGCCTCACCGAAATTTCTAGCCTATCGAACAGTTTCAGGACTGCATCGACGGCCAGCGCTACAAGCAACGGATCATCCTTCAGGCGCGCATTGCTGATCTGGCTCAGCGCCTTATTCATTTCCCGCAGCTGGCCTCTCGAGAAGATCGAGAACGGTCCGAGGAATGTTGGTTGAGAAATCCTCTCTCTGAGCTTGGTTATCGAAGGGTCCAGCGTCACATCATTTCGGTCGGACGAGATGGCAGCGGTAAAGTCGCTCCGCAGCTTCGTTAGAACAATATTCTGCATGCGATAGTCCTCCGGCGGAGAGCGGGTCGAGGCGGCTGTTGGTTGCGGTCTACTAAGCTGAGCGTAGGCTGCGTGAGGCGCTTTGGCCCGCGTGCCCCGGGGGTCGCAGAGTCGAGATTTTCCATGGCAGCCGTCGTCGCAACACTCGACGCTTCGGCCCGAGGCGTTGCGGAAAGTGGTGCGTGCGACCTATCCTCTTCTCGGCTTGGTATCCCTCTTCGAGGGCCTGGCAAAAACAGCGCAAATGGATGATGCCGCAGGTGCTGCGCTCATTTTCGCGGCAGCTTTCTTAGGTTTCCGAACTTCACGGTTCGATCTCATTTGACTTATGGCCACATCCGCCTCCTTCGAGGCTCTTTTTGTTGGTCGCCGGCCATACTCACGTTGAGGAACTGCCGACAAGCTCGCTTTCCATCGCGGTCCGCTCGAACGCCTCGGCAATCGTCTTGATCCGATAGAGGCGCTCGCCGCCTTCATGGGGCAAGAGCCGCAGGATCTTGTAGGATCTTGCCGAAGCCGCTAGGCCCCTCTGCGAGGGGACGAAATCGACCATCTGGCCGACCTTGAATTTATGGTTGGACATTGCTTGCCTCCGCATCTCTTGCCAAAGCCGCTTCAAGATCAGCGGGTTCGACTTCCACGAGCTGCCGCGAGACGTACGCTGAATTGGACGCAGGCAACTCGATCGTCGTTTTTGTTCGCCGGTAGCCGATGAAGGACAGTCCCTCAACCTGCTCCCGCGTCTCCTCTATAGCATAGGTGCCGGGCGGAAAGGTTCCCTCGATTCCATCCAAAGAAAACGGATGGGCAAAACTCACCGACTTTGCGTCCGACGTCTCCGTCATGTGCGGCCTCCCAGGCGGCGCGGCGTGCTGGCCGTCGGCTGATAGAACGACGCTAGCCCTTAGAGCTGGCGGCCTTTGGCGAAGGTGTCGACGTCCTTCTGGGCCTGCATCTTGTCGAGCGCGTACTTGGACTGAACCCCGCTGACGAGGTCGTCCTTGCTCTTCAGCGCGGTGATTTCCTGGGCGCTGAACTTCGGCCACTTCGCGGCGATCCCTGAGCGCATTCCGGCGGCATTTGCCTGCGGGGGAGTGGCGGTCGCCTAGGCT
>JBAQHC010000275.1:0-2771 GCA_049288095.1 Alphaproteobacteria bacterium
TCGGCTCGCCCGAAGCGCATGCAGGTCCGTCCGTCACGTGCCTTGGGCCGGAGCGACGACGTCTGCCCAGTCTGCCACGGCACTGGCAAGGATCACGGCCATACCTGCGAAAAGTGCCACGGCACGGGCCACGTTTCGCACTGACCCAGAGCGTAAGCATTTGATTTTGAAAGCCCCTTGGTTCCGCCAAGGGGCTTTTTCCTTGCACTCAGGTGGCAGGATTTGCGTCTTGATTGTCATTTCCGACAATCGGCGGCCGGTCTAGGGTCGTTCCCCAGAATCGGAGGCAGAAATGGCAGGCCAGACGCCGCGGCAAGTGATGATGCTCGCTTATGAGCAGGCGAATGTCTTGGATGTGGTCGGTCCGATCGAGGTCTTGACCACGGTTGGCCGCGCCACGGGAAACCCGGCTTACGAGGTCGAGCTTGTGGCCTGTAGCGCCGGACCCTTCCGCACCACGAGCGGACTTCCCCTCACTGCGGACCGCGCCATCGGTGAAATCTCCGATGATGATCTTCGGCGCGTTGATACCTTCATCGTGGTGGGCGGCGAGGGATCTCGCCAGGGGCTGAATAATCCCGAACTGATCGCATTCATCGTCCGGGCGGGCGGGCTTGTGCGCCGCGTTGTGTCGGTTTGCTCGGGCAGTTTGTTGCTCGGTAAGGCGGGATTGCTCAAAGGGCGGCGCGCCACATCGCACTGGGGCTGCTGCGATCTGCTGCGCCGGGTCTCGCCGGAAACCATCGTGCATGACGACGCGATCTTCGTCCGGGACGGTGAGATTTGGACGTCCGCCGGCATCACGACGGGAATGGATTTGGCGCTTGCACTGATCGAAGAAGATCACGGGCGCGAGACGGCTCTTTTCGTCGCGCGCGAGACTGTCATGTTCATGATGCGCCCCGGCGGTCAGTCGCAATTCTCCGAGACCCTCCTTTCGCAAGCTCATGACAAAGGCAGGCTTGGTAACCTCATCGTGTGGATCCGCGAAAATCTTGATGAAGATCTTTCGGTGTCCAAGCTCGCCGAGAAGGCGCACATGACCGAGCGCACGCTCGCCCGCGCCTTCCTCGCCGAAACCGGGGAGACACCGGCGCGCTTTGTCGAGCGGTTGCGCGTTGATCATGCGCGCACGGCGCTCGCCGGCACCGACCGGCTGGCGGAGACAATTGCGATGAGATCGGGATTTGGCTCGATGGAACGCATGCGGCGCGCGTTCAAGAAGCATTTGGGCGTGAGCCCCAGCGACTTCCGAGCCCGTTTTGGCACCACAGTAAATGCATGGAGCCATAAGCCAAATGATCACCATCGGCATATTGATCTTCGATGACGCCGAGGAGCTCGACTTCGTCGGGCCTTATGAAGTCTTCACGATGGCGCGGGCGCTGGTCGAGCGCGAAAAGCTGAGCCTCGGCCCGTTCGAGGTCTTGTTGATTTCACCTGCGGGCAAGACAGTGAAATGTGCCAAAGGCATGCGCGTTGAACCACACCGTGTGATGGAAGATGTCGCATCACTCGATGTCGTTCTCGTGCCCGGCGGGCAGGGCACGCGGCGTGAGGTCGACAACCGGGCGATGCTTTCGTGGATTGCGAATATCGCACGCGGCTGCCAATGGGTCACCTCCGTTTGCACCGGCTCTTTTCTGCTGGCCGCGGCGGGTCCGGCGCACGGCAAGCGCGTGACGACGCACTGGGCTTCGATCGAGCTCCTCCGTGGACGGAAGGAAGCGGGCGAGGTCTTGGAGAATGTGCGTTATGTGTGCGACGGCAATGTCGTCACTTCCGCCGGCGTCTCGGCGGGCATCGACATGGCGCTATGGGTCTTAGGTCAAATGACGAGCCCGGCGTTTGCGCGGAAAGTGCAGCGCGCGATGGAATATGACCCAGCGCCGCCCTACGCCGCCGAGGTCTAAAATATTTTGCGCGGGGAAAGCGAGGTTAGTGCTCCGCGCGTTGTGGCAGCAAATCGCCATTTGATCGGCGGCCTCGCGCGGAAAACTCTCCGTAGGCGGAGGAGCAGCGCGAGTGCCGCTATTGAAAGCGGGCGGGCACGGTCTCATCTCACCTGGGCTGCACGGGTCGCTTTTGGCTCGCGTGGTGGCGCGCTTCGTTATTGAAGAGCGCCACATTGTGAATTGCCGCCTCGCCGGGGTGACTCGGTGAGGGCCGGCTTGCTTTAATTGGCATTCGCGTTCGATCGTGCGGGGCTAAGCGGCTTGCTTCGTGCGGAAACGGCCGTAAAAGCTCTCGCCCGACTTCGCCATCGAGTTGAGCAGCTTGGTCGGCTTGAAGCGGTCGCCATATTTTTTCTGCAGCGCTTTAAGCCCGGCCACGAACGCATCGGCACCCATCGAGTCGATCATCGACAAAGGCCCTCCGGTGAACGGCGCAAAGCCCCAGCCGAGAATCGCGCCGACATCGCCATCGCGCGGATCGGTGATGACGCCTTCCTCCATGCATAGGGCCGCTTCGCGCGCCTGCACGAACAGGAAGCGCCGCTTCATCTCTTCGACATCGGCATCCTTGCGCCATTGTTTGTGCTCGTAATTGTAGAGTTCCGGCCAGATGCGCTGGCGGCGGCCGCCCGGTGCATCGTAATCGTAAAAGCCTTTGCCCGGTCCGCGTCCGCCGCGGCTATTGGCTTCAGCGACGAAGGAATAAAGCTTCTCCGCTTCGTCATCGACATTGGTGCCGAGATCCTGGCGCGCCTGACGAATGATGTGCAGCGGCGTTCCGATGCCGACGGAATCGATCACTTCGAGCGGGCCCAT
>JBAQHC010000276.1:0-3725 GCA_049288095.1 Alphaproteobacteria bacterium
AACGTGCCGCCTGATCGCTGCGTTACATCCGGCCGCACGGCGAGCGTTACCCTCCGCCTACCATCGGGTAGCGCTTGGACTTCATGCGTGATCGTAAGCTGGTTCTTCCACGGTGTTGGCGGCCCGGTTTCGTGCTGGCCGTCCGGATCAATCGCGACAAACCACAGGGCTGTCGCATCAGTCCTCAACACTTCGCCGGCAAGCAACGTCCCGTTCGTTGAGGAGACATTCTGGGAGGGACAGTAGAAGACCTGCGGTGTTTTGCCGGCGTTAGAGACGCGCGTATTGATGTGCGCCTCGCCAGTTCGGTCATTGTAATGCTCGCTAAATACGGTGACCGACGTCTTTTCTTTCGGGAAAGGACCCTTCTCAATCCAGCCGTCATTACTGTCGCGCCAACGGCCTTGACCCTTGGCTTTCTCGCGCAATCGCACCAGCCCTTTGGGCTCGATCCAAGGCCAGCGAGGATTAGTGCGCGCGCGTTCCTCGATATCGGCCCACCGATCTTTGCGGTCATTAGGTCGCCACAGCATGTCTTCGGCTCGAATGATGAGCTTGTCAGCTTCCGCGTCGAGATCGCGCACGAATTTCATAGCACCAGTCGTTGTAAGCGCATTTGCGACATCTTCTTCCCCGCGGTCCTTTGCGCCTGCTGGTGTCAGCTGCAACGGAGCGACGGTGAGACCGTTCACTGTTGGGAAAATAACCTTGTTGAACAGTCCGATAATCGTTGAGTTGACGGCCTGCTCGGCTTCAGCGGCAAGATCTTCGGCTTCTCTCAGCTTCTCCGGCTGATTGTGCGCCATCTGCTCGCGGGCAAGCTCGGTCCCGTATACCTTGCGAACGGCGTTTTCCAAATCTGCGAAGCGTGAGCCGTCGCCAGTAACCACGCAGAGGTTATTCTTCTCACTCGCCGCATCGTAATATTGCCGCAAAGCTTCGCTTGGTTGTTGTCCTTCAGGCTCCAACACGACACAAACGCGCGAGCCGCGCAAGTCAACTCCGTTGATCCGAGGCAGAGCTTCGACACGCTCATAGACGCCCCGTCCTCTCGGCCTGAAGGCCTCGCTCAGGCGGCGGCGCATCTCCTCCTCGATTTTGGGTTGTGGCGCATTGCGCGCGCGGTCCTCAATAAGCTTCCGTAGATTTTCCGCGGGCGAGAAGTACCAAGCATCCGATTTGTTGCGGTGAAGGTACCAGGCGTCATCGTTGAGCCGCTTGAACGCGTCTCGATACTCGCGCGCAGAAACCTGCGGCCCGATCAGATACTCGATGAGCTGGTCCTCGGTGAAACCCTGAACCGCATCGACTGCGCTCGATAGAGATGCGGTCAGCAGCATTGACGCTATTTGACGCGCGCTGTCGCCACCAAGTTCAGCGTCAATACGCTCAGCTACACTGCTGCCGCTATCGAAAATGTCATGTGCGACAGCGGCCTGAAGATCCCGGATCCGATTGAGATCGTCGCGTACTTCTTGAATTGCGAGATTGAGATGTTGGCACCCGATCAACATTACATCGTCAGATGGTCGCTTCCAAACGGACATGATCATCCGCGAAACCAACTGCATCAGACCGCGCGTCTGACGGAAAGTTTCGTTATTCCGGAACAATGCAATGATGTGTTTGACCGACGGATGAAATGGATAAGTCTGGGCAATCTCATTTACGATTTGGCGGGCTGTTGATGGAATCGCTTGCGCGGTCACGGCCTGCGAAATCGCAGCCCGATAAGCTTCCGCTACGTCGGCGATTGCAGCGGTTCCAGGCAATGTCTTGAACAGTCTACGACGAAGGATGCCGTAGATTTCGTCCGTCGCGAGATCGACTGGGGTTAGCGATCGCGCTTGTCGTGCTGCCTCATTGGCAAGATCATGCAAATCGCTGCTGGCGTTCTGATAGGCGCCACTTAAGCTAGACACAACGATGCAGCACTGGGGCAGCTCGAGGGCTGCGGCAAACAGGTTGCTGAGTGCGTACTTGGCCAGTTTGCCAAGGTTCGATTCGCCCGCCCCAACGGCGACGGCGTAGTCGAGATATGCAGGAAGCTCGTCAAGTAGGATGAGGGTTGACCCTGTGCCGATAAGCGAAACCCATTCGCTCTTTGACGGCGGCTTGGGACCGTCCCTCCAAAAGATCGATCCCTCATCGACCTTGCCAAGCTGCGTGATGATATCACCCCAGATGTGGCGCGCGCGGTCGATGCTGCGGCCGTCGACCGCAACGACCTTCGCATCTCCAAAGGCCTTCCCTTGCGCAAGATCTGGAACTTGTTGTTCCCGCAGGGCAGCACTCCGAGCCAGCAGCCCTAACGCTATCATCGAATGGGTCTTGCCGCCGCCCATCGCCTGACGGAGTTCAAATAGCGCTTGGCCCGAGCGGCCGGCCAATCGAGCCAAACCCTCTTGCAACAGAACCTTCAGACCGGCGGTGACATGGTTCTTCGCAAAGAAATCTTCGGCCTCTGATGCAGTGTCTTTGAGAACCTGGTCCAGTCGCTCGACTTGGTCGCCGACCACGTAGGCAAAGGCCGCATCATGCGGCTGGCATAGTTGGCGGACAGTCCCAGCCATGGCTTCCTGCGAATCACTAACCCGGGCAAACAATTAATAGAGCACCGTGACGGCTTTGGGCCAAGTTCTGTTCGGACAGCTCGGCGCCGTATCCTCATGAATCAGCGCTCTATGTCATTCATTTCACTCATTAGGTCCAGTAATTCCTTCAACTTATTACAGACCTGGACAGTTTCTCGATTTATGATGTCTCGATCGCGCCCCGACAAGTTCAGGAAGCCGTTCAGCACCAGATCGGAGTGCCTGACGAGGGCCACCAGATGCTCGCCGCTCGGCCCCGTCGTGCCGGCAAACCAGTGCTTGACGGTGCGCTCGCTCGCACCGGTCCATCTCATGACCATCTTCGTGGCGCTAGAGGTCCCGCCTAAGTGCTGTCGAAGTGCAACCGAAACCACCCTTGCATAATCCTCGGCTCTTGGTCTCGCGTCACCTGCGACAGGCAACATCTTGCCCTTTTTGGGCAAAACCTTGCCCTTCTTCGACGCCATCGCCGGTCATCCCTGTCCTATGGTTGAAACCGCAACGTTTGATGGTCAGCCGCAACCGCGTCGCATCGATGATCGGGAGCCTCCGCACGGGAAAGACGTCAGCGCTGTGGCGAGGGGATCAGCGCAAGTGCCCGCAAACGACCAAGAGGATGCCCCCGACAAGCCGCCGCCACGACGGGCGGCTGAGTACGTGCGAATGTCTACGGAGCATCAAAGATATTCGACCGAGAACCAATCCGATGCGATCCGGGAATACGCAAGGCAGCGCGGCTACGAGATCGTGCGAACCTACGCTGACGCGGGCAAGAGTGGACTGAAGCTCGACGGCCGTGACGCATTGAAACGACTGATCGCGGATGTCCAGAGCGGCAACCCCGGATTCGACACTATTCTTGTCTACGATATCAGTCGCTGGGGCCGTTTTCAGGATGCGGATGAAAGCGCCTATTATGAGTATCTCTGCAAACGAGCCGGCATCAGCGTTCAATATTGCGCCGAGCAATTCGAGAATGATGGCAGCCCTGTCTCAACTATAGTCAAGGGCGTCAAACGAGCGATGGCCGGCGAATATAGCCGCGAGCTCTCGACCAAGGTCTTTGCGGGTCAATGCAGGCTGATCGAGCTCGGCTATCGCCAGGGCGGCCCGGCCGGTTTTGGCCTTCGC
>JBAQHC010000277.1:0-1876 GCA_049288095.1 Alphaproteobacteria bacterium
TTCGAGTACAGGTCGATGCGCACGCGCGTCGACAGCGTGCGATCGCCCTTGCCGGCGGCACTGCCGAAATGGAACGTGGCGGCGACGGGCGCCGGGTTCTTTTCGATGACGAGCGTGAGGCTCTTCACATCGCCGGCGCTCTCAGGGATGTGCATGGTGAGCGGGACGATGGCGGCGTCCTCGGCCCGGTAGGGCGCCTCGAGCACGATGGTGCCGTCTTCCTCCTGGATCGGGCGGTTGTCGAACACATCGCGATGGATATCGGGCCAGGGGTCGTCGGCGCGCGCTGCGGCGGCGCTGAGCGCCATGGCGGCGACGGCGACAAGTGCAAACAGCGGTGTCCTCGAGAGCGCCATTCCTTGCATTTTATGCTTCCTCTCTGCTTCCTCCGCGGGGCCAATGCTCATTCCCATTCGAGCTCGGCAAAGGCCGCCGAAACGTTGCGGGCATGATACTCCTTGAAGAGCAGCCACGCATCCTTTTCGGATAGCCCCGCCGCGTGCGTGGCCTCCTCCAGGGTCCGCCCCTGCTTGATGAGCGCGCGCACGTCGCCAGCGACCTTCGCAAGGTAGTGCTGCTCGGCCGCCAACGCCTGCGGCCAGGCCATCGAGGCCGGCCCGTGTCCGGGCACGACACGCACCACGTCCGTCCGGCTCTTCAGCGCCTCGAGGAGCGTAAGCCAGCCCCGGATCGAGCCGTCGAGCGCCGGCACGTGCTTGGCGAATAGAAGATCGCCGAGAAATAGCGTACCGGTCTGCTTGTCGGAAACGGTGAGATCGTTGTCGGTGTGCGCCGTCTTCTGTGCCTCGAGCACAATCGTGCGCCCGCCGAGATCGAGCTCGAGCTTGTCCTTGACGAGGAGCGTGGGCGGGATGATGCGCGTTCCCGCGAAGGCCTTGTCCCCCAATAGCTCCTTGTTGCGTGCAAGATAGTGCTCGGCCCGGGCGGCGAGCGCGCGCGGCAGCTTGTAGTGTCCGACAAAGGTCGGCTTCTCGCCTGCGAACGCCACGTTGCCGAACACGTGGTCGGGATGCATGTGCGTGTTGATCACGTACTTGATGGGCAGTTGCGTGCGCGCGCGGATCGCCTCGCGCAGCTCTTCGCCGACCCGCGGGCTGCCGCCGGTATCGATCACGGCGACGCCGTCGCGACCGATGATGAAGCCGGAGTTGGAGGTGTCGCCCTCGTTGCGCGGCGTGAAAATCTCGTAGCGTCCCTGATGCACGAAGACGCCGGGCGCGATCTCTTTGACGGCAAGCGGCTCGGCGCTGAGAGGGGCGGCGGCAAACCAGAAAAGAGCGGCTAAAGCGGCGCACACGAGAGCAGTTTTTTCCCGCTTTCGCATGCTCAACAGTCCCTTGAAATGCATGGTCGAGATATAAGCACGTCCGATCACGGCGTCGAGAGCGCGTCGTGATCAGAGCACCTGCGCCGCCGCTGCAACGATTTACGCGCAGCGTTGCACCGTCGTGCGCACGTTGTTGCGGCGTGCGGGCGTCATGAAATTGCCCAAGACGCGCTGATTCCGATGAAATCAGGCTGCGAGCAAAAATTTGTCGTGCGACGCACAATTCCTCCTTGCAGTGCAACAAGCCGCGATGAAATGCGGACGATTTTAAGTCAGCGACCTTGTCCTATTCACGGACGCGTGAATTTTCGTGACTGCATCGTCTTGCGGTCGGGAAAAAAAAGTGCGTAGATGTGCCGCGGTGGTGACATGGCTTCCAGGGTCAAGTGGCAACAACCCAAATAAGACCCGGTCGATCGCCAGGGAGGAATAAGAAGGGGCAAACCCCATCCCAAAATCTTGGGTGTGAGGCGCTGCCAGTCACGACCGCTTGCAAGCGTGGCAAGAACCTTAAAATGGAGGAAGCGC
>JBAQHC010000278.1:0-20090 GCA_049288095.1 Alphaproteobacteria bacterium
ATCCAGGAATTCGCGCTAGGGAGTCTGGATGGCCCGGTCAAGCCGGGCCCTGACACAGTGTAGAGGTGGCTCAATTGGTTTCGTCGTCGGCGGACTCGCTTGGGGGACTTTCCTTCGAGGCGTCATCCAAGAGACCGGCGGGCGGGTCAATGGTCAGTTTGCGCGCGGCGAGGTCTACTTCCGGCACGATCTCATTCGTGAACGGCACGAAAACCGTGCGCGGCTCGCTTGCGAGCTTTATTTCTAGAAGGTCGCCGGCGCCGAAATTCTGGACCGTGACCACTTCGCCCAGCGTTTCGCCCGAAACGAGCACCGCTGAGAGGCCGACCAAATCGGCGTGGTAAAATTCGTCCTCATTCTCGGGCGCAGGCAGTGCATCGCGCGGGATGTACAGCGCCAAGCCTCGCAGCTTCTCGGCAGATTCGCGCGTCGTGACGCCCTTGACACGCGCGACGAGGCCTTTCGTCTGCGGACGGACGGATTGGATTTCGAAGGCGCGGCCGTCCTCAGCGAGAAGCGGCTTGAAGTCGGCAATCGCTTCCGGAGTTTCGGTGAAGCTTGCGAGCCGCACTTCGCCCTTGAGGCCGACTGCACTTCCGAATGCGCCGACAAGGATGAGGTCGCGCATTGTTAGGCCCGTTGCGATCTCCCCCCGTTTACGGGGGGAGTGGCCGCGTAGCGGCCGAGGGGGGCAATGTGGCGCGCTTTGCGACGGCCCCCTCCGTCACCTGCGGTGACACCTCCCCCGTAAACGGGGGAGGAAAGCGAAGACACTCGACTCACTCTGCCTTGGCTTCGGCGGCTGGCGCAGCACCGGCGGCTTCTGCAGCCGCGGCAGCGCGCTCTTGCGCCTTCTTCTTGGGCTGAGCCTTTTGCGGGTTGTTGTGCGGCTTGTAGGTGAGAACGCCCGCTTGACCGAGGAAGCGAGCGACACGATCGGTCGGCTGCGCGCCCTTCTTCATCCAATCCTTGATCTTGTCGAGGTCGAGCTTCACCCGCTCGGCATGGTCCTTCGCCATCAACGGATCGAACCGGCCGACGCGGTCGATGAATTTGCCGTCACGCGGCGATTCATTGTGCGCAATCACGATGTGATAATAGGGCCGCTTCTTGGCGCCCGCACGCGCGAGCCTGATCTTCAGTGCCATGACGATTTCTCCTTCTGCTGCGGTACTAGCCGCGTATGGCGTTGTGGTGACGAATGACTTCGGAAATGATGAAATTGAGTAGCTTCTCGGCGAAATCCGGGTCGAGATGCGCCGCCTCGGCGAGCTTGCGAAGTCGCGCGATCTGCTGCTTCTCGCGCTCCGGATCGGCGGGCGGCATTTTGTGTTTTGCCTTGTAGGCGCCAACTTCCTGCGTGAGCTTGAAACGCTCCGCGAGCAGATGAATGAGCGCGGCATCGAGATTGTCGATTGAATCGCGGAAGCGCTTGAGCTCGCCATTGTCGCTCATTTCTTTTTGTCCCCGCTCGGCAAGCCCGGAAGCCGTGGCGGCATGGAGCCGCCGAGGCCAGGCAATCCACCCGCCGGTGCGCCGCCAAAGCCGCGCGGCGGCGTAAAGCCTTTCGGCAAATTGCCCTGCGGCATCGGCATTTGCGGCATCGCGCCTCCACCACCGAACAAAGCGCCAAGCCCCCCTTTGCCGCCCATTTTCCCGAGCTGCTTGATAGCGCCTTCCATTTGCTGGTGCATTTTGATCAGACGGTTGATGTCTTGCACCTCGGTGCCGGAGCCCGCGGCGATGCGCTTTCTGCGCGAGGCATTGAGGATTTTCGGGTTGCGCCGCTCTGCCTTCGTCATTGACGAGATGATGGCTTCCTGGCGCTTCAAAACGCGGTCATCGAGATTGGCATCAGCAATTTGCTGCTTGATCTTGCCGACGCCGGGCAACATGCCGAGAAGGCCATTCATGCCGCCGAGCTTGCGCATTTGCTTTAGCTGATCGGCGAGATCGTCGAGATCGAAGCTGCCTTTTTGCAGCTTCTTCGCCATTTTCTCGGCCTTCTCGGCGTCGATGTTCTCCGCGGCGCGCTCGACCAGCGAGACAACATCGCCCATGTCGAGAATGCGCGAGGCCACGCGCTCGGCGCGGAAGTCTTCGAGCCCATCAAGCTTTTCGCCTGTGCCGAGCAGTTTGATCGGCCGCCCGGTAACGGCGCGCATCGACAGCGCTGCACCGCCGCGGCCGTCGCCATCAACGCGCGTCAGCATGATGCCGGTGATGCCGATGCGCTCGTTGAAGATGGTGGCGGTTTTGACCGCGTCTTGGCCGGTGAGCGAATCTGCAACCAGCAAAGTCTCGACGGGCTTGGCGATATCGCGCACCTGAGCAAGCTCGCTCATTAGCTCTTCGTCGATCGAAAGCCGGCCCGCGGTATCGAGGATCAAGACGTCATAGCCGCCAAGGCGCGCGGCTTCGAGCGCGCGGCGCGCGATGTCGACAGGCGTCTGGTTTTGCATAATCGGCAGCGTCGGCACGTTCGCCTGCTCGCCGAGCACTTTGAGCTGCTCCATCGCGGCCGGCCGGCGCGTGTCGAGCGAGGCCATCAGCGTCTTCTTGCGGTCACGCGTTGTCAGCCGGCGCGAAATCTTCGCGGTCGACGTGGTTTTGCCGGAGCCTTGCAGGCCGACCATCATGAGAACGGCGGGCGGCGTGGCGGCAAGATTGAGCCCCGGCTGCTCTGTCGCGCCCCCAAGCATCTGGATCAGTTCGTCGTGGACGATCTTGATCACTTGCTGGCCGGGCGTGACGGAACGGATGACTTCCTGGCCGACCGCGCGCTGGCGCACATGCTCGATGAAATCGCGGACGACAGGCAAGGCGACGTCGGCTTCGAGCAACGCCACGCGCACCTCGCGCAAGGCGGCAGTCACGTCAGCCTCGCTCAGCGCGCCGCGGCGCGTGAGCTTGCCGAATGCTTCCGTGAGCTTGCCGCTCAGCGTGTCGAACATCGTCTTCCTTTCAAAGCGTTGGCCCAAACACCATTGGCGCCCGTGGGCGAATATCGCTGACGGGCGGCGGCCCCTAACGCGTCCTACCTTGCGGTCGCGCGAATCCGGCCGATGAGCCAAAGCTCCTGATTTCGCCCGGAAACTAGGCGCCTCGTTGATGCCGGTCAAGGCGGACGGAACGGTCTGGCCCTTCCTTTGGTTACCCGCCTCGTAGTGATTGGAGCGGAAGCTATGATCCGCAAGCTGAAAACCGGCGAATACCGGCTCTATTCGCGCAAGGTGAACCCAAAGACCGGAAAGCGGCGCAATCTCGGCACATTCGGTACGCTCGCGGCGGCCAAGCAGCACGAGCGCGAGGTTCAGTATTTCAAGCGCGCTCATTGATCGCTTGATTGAGCGGACTCCCTCTCCCGCGGGGAGAGGGCAGGGTGAGGGGTTATCAGTAAGCGCTGGCGGGTTGAATTGACCCCCTCACCCGGACACTTCGTGTCCGGCCTCTCCCCTGGGAGAGGCAAGTCAGTCGCCCCAAGTTAGCCATTTACTGAACTGGGATCGCCATGCCGATGTGATCCGTGGTGCCGACGGCCTTGGTGATGTGGCCCTTGCCCTTAGTGTCATCGAGCAGCACGAGCTCACCCGCGTGAAATTCCTTCACCGTCCCGTCGCTCGCCGTCACTTGCGAAGCGCCTTGCACTACGAACATGAACTGCTTGCGTGGCGCGTTGTGCCAATCCTCCACCTGACCGGCCTTGAGCAAAAGGAGCGTTGCGCTGCTCGCGCCGGGAAGCGACGCCATGACAGGCGGGTCTTTAAGACCGGGGATCGGCGCCGCTTTGAAAGGCAACTCCTCCTGCTTGAAATGCGAGGTGCCCGCCGCATCGGTATAAAGATGCCAGTAGTGAATGACCGTCGGAGCGTCGGCCGCAAAGGCCGGAGCAGCCGCGAAGCAAGCGGCGCTGAGAGCGAGTGCAAGCGAAAGGCGCATGGCGTCTCCTATTGTTGTTGTTCCAAGGGAATGACGAGGGCGATGTGATCGTCCGGGCCTTTGGCGCGTGTCCTGTGGCCCTTGCCTGTTAGGTCTTCGAAAAGAATGAGCGAGCCCGGCGAAACCTCGCGGACAGAGCCGTCGCTCACTGTGAAATCGACATATCCTTGCACGACGAAAATAAACTGGCGCGCGACGGTGTTGTGCCAATCGTAGGAGGAGCCCGCCGGAATATGCGCCAGCTGAGGCTTTGCGCCATTTGCGAGCGCAAGCTCTGCGATCAAGACCGGCGGCCCGCCCATAAAGCTTTCGCCTTTGAGCGTAATCTTGCCCTCACCGAAGTGCGTTTCACCTTTATCATCCGTATAAAGACGAATGTATTCGTAGAGGAATGTCCCGCTCAATTGTCCCTCCCCCTCTGGGGGAGGTTAGGTGGGGGATTGCGGTCAATGCAGCAATCCCTCCCCTTACCCCTCCCAGAGGGAGGGGGAATCGCTTGCGGAAACCGCGGCATCAGACGCCGTTGGCCTTGAACCAAGCGAGCATCTTGGCCCAAGCGTCTTTTGCGTCTTTCTCGTTGTAGCTCGGCCGGTAATCACCATTGAAGCCGTGCTGTGCGTCTGCATAGACGATGATGTCGCTCTTCACTTTCGCCTTTTTCAGGGCTTCGCGCATGGCGGCGACGTTGTCGGCAGTGATGCCCTGATCGAGGCCGGCGTAAAAGCCGATCACCGGCGCTTTAAGGTCGGGCGCCAGATCGATCGGCCATGGGCGCTGCTCAGGCGGGGGCGCGCCGGGCTGCGCGGGCCGTGCAACGAGCGGCCCATACCACGCCGCACCGGCTTTGATGTCGGGCGATGTCGCCGCCATCGTCCACACCGTCGAGCCGCCCCAGCAAAAGCCCATGATCGCAATGCGTGACTTCGCGACTTCGCTTTGGGCTTTGAGGAAATCGACAGCCGCTTGGCTGTCGCTCATGATCTGCGGGTATTTCGCTTGCGCGACGATTGGGAAGATCTTGCTGAAGTCTTCAATCTTCGAGGGATCGCCCGCGCGATAGAAGTAGTCGGGCGCAACAGCCGCGTAGCCCGCTTTCGCCATGCGGCGGCAAAGATCTCTGATGTGCTCGTGCAAGCCGAAAATTTCCGAGACGATCAAGGCGCCCGGAAATGGTCCTTTGCCTTCGGGGCGCGCGTAGTAGGCGGGCGACTCACCGTCAGAGACTTTGATTTTCACATCGGCGACGACAAGGCCTTTGGTGTCGGTGATGATGGTCGCGGCGTTGACCGGCCGCATCGAGAGCGCGAAGCCGACGCCCATGGCGCCAAGCGCGTGGCGCCGCGTCATGTTCAAGGGTGGATCGAAATTTCCGTCCGGACGCAAACGAGCCATGGTTCCCTCCAACCGCTTTTTGAATTCGTGCGGTCGAATTTAGAGGGGGCGGCAGCGCATCGGCAAGCAAGCGCCTTGTCTATGAAGGCTTATTGACTCGCCGCAGCGTGAGATTGATGCGGCCGCCGCCGGGGATCAGTCGTGAAGTTCCCGGGTAGATGCGGTCGACACCGTGATAAAACCGCCGCGAGGCGCCACCCAGAACGACGACATCACCTGAGGAGAGGCGCAGGGATTGCGTTGGGCTTTTGCGTTCGGGCCCGCCCAAACGAAACAAAGCCGTGTCGCCGAGCGAGATCGAAACCACAGGCGCATTCACGGCGAGTTCGTCGGCGTCGATATGCAAACCGAGCTTGGCCTGTTCGCCTTCGTAATAATTGACGAGACACGCCTCAGGCGGATGCGGATAATCGGCGAGCTCATCCCAAATCGCGCGCACCGATTTCGGAATTTCGGGCCATGGCTCGCCTGTTTCCGGATGCTTTGGCGCATAGCGATATCCGCTAACATCCGAGATCCAGCCAAGCGGGCCGAGATTGGTCATCCGGTTGCGCAAAGGCTGTCCGGTGCGCGGCATCCTTGGACGATAGAACGGCGCGCGCTCAATCAGCGCCAGCACTTCGGTCGCAAGTGCGCTTGCGCGTTCCGACGAAAGAAAGCCTGGATAATAACGGAAGCCGGGCGCCGCCTCGACTTCAAGAGCCGATTGCGCCGCCATCAATGGAAGTGAATGTGGCCGTCGGCGCCGGGGAATGGTGTCATCGGGCCATCGCCCGCCTCAGCACGTATTTGCGCGTCGGCACGCGGATCGTTGCGAATGAACTTTGCGCACAGGCAGATGATCGCCAACAGTCCAATAATTGCCGTCGGCACCACAAACCACGCCGACAGTGGATGTGAAGGCGCAGCGCTTCCGAACACCTCCTCCGGTGTCTGCGCGTGGGCGGCCGCAATTGCTGCAAGCAACACTGCTCCCGTCAGGAAAAGCGCCCGGGAGAGTTGGAATCTGAGAAGGCCAACCATGGGAAAGCCCCCTTTCTGAATTGATTTCCGTCGCGACTTATATGGGATTACACAGCTCGTTTTGCAAGTGCGAGCAAATACCATAAACGGCTCGCAGAATCAGCTGCGGGCCGCTCGCGAGCTGATCATGTTGCTTGGGGCTCTCAAGGCTTAGCGCCCATCTGCCAGTCTGCTACGCCGAGCCAGAAAGCTCCATCGCTGCCTCCGCTTCTTCCTTGCGGGCTTTCAGCAGGCCCCCAAAAGTTCCTGGGCCGCAACCTTGCGGCAAACCTAGAGCGCTCTTATATCGGGCAGGACGCCTACCTGGCCCACGCCGGGTGGGGATCATTGGATAACGACCCCGGGGATCCCGGGGTTCACAGGGCGGGGTTGCCGGGCATCCGGGGCTCCGCGTCCGACCCAGGATCCGCCATTAGGAGGAATTCATGGCCAAAGTCATTGGTATCGATCTCGGCACCACCAATTCGTGCGTCGCCATCATGGATGGCCAAACACCCAAGGTGATCGAGAACGCAGAAGGCGCGCGCACCACGCCATCAATGGTCGCATTTCTGGAAGATAGCGAAGTTCTTGTCGGCCAGCCGGCCAAGCGCCAGGCGGTCACCAACCCCGAAAATACATTCTTTGCCACCAAACGCTTGATCGGCCGCCGGTGGGACGACCCGATGGTCGAGAAGGACAAAAAGCTCGTCCCCTACAAGATTGTGAAGGCGGGCAATGGCGATGCCTGGGTCGAGGCGCGCGGCAAGGCGATGTCGCCCTCGCAGATCGCTGCCTCGGTGCTGCAAAAGATGAAAGAGACCGCCGAGCGCCATCTCGGCGAAAAGGTCGACAAGGCTGTCATAACAGTTCCCGCCTACTTCAATGACGCGCAACGCCAGGCGACCAAAGACGCCGGGCGCATCGCGGGCCTTGAGGTCTTGCGCATCATCAATGAGCCGACGGCGGCAGCGCTGGCTTACGGACTCGACAAGAAAAACACGGGCACCATCGCGGTCTATGACCTCGGCGGCGGCACGTTCGATATCTCCGTGCTCGAGATCGGCGATGGCGTGTTCGAGGTGAAGTCTACGAACGGCGATACGTTCTTGGGCGGTGAAGACTTCGATATGCGGCTGGTCGATTACCTCGCTGATGAGTTCAAGAAGGATCAGGGTATCGATCTCAGGAAGGACAAGCTCGCGCTGCAGCGCCTAAAGGAAGCCGCGGAAAAAGCGAAGATCGAGCTGTCGAGCGCGGTGCAGACCGAGATCAATCTGCCGTTCATAACGGCGGATCAATCCGGCCCCAAGCATCTCACCATGAAGCTCACACGCGCCAAGCTTGAGCAGCTCGTGGACGATCTCATCAAGAAGACCGTTGAGCCGTGCCGCGCTGCGCTTAAAGATGCGGGCGTGACGGCGGGCGACATCGATGAGGTCGTGCTCGTCGGCGGCATGACGCGCATGCCGAAAGTCGTCGAGACGGTGAAGCAGTTCTTCGGCAAGGACCCGCATCAGGGCGTCAATCCGGATGAGGTTGTTGCGATCGGCGCCGCGATCCAGGCGGGCGTTTTGCAGGGTGACGTCAAGGACGTTCTCTTGCTCGATGTGACGCCGCTGTCGCTCGGCATCGAAACTTTGGGCGGCGTGTTCACGCGGCTTATTGATCGCAATACCACGATCCCGACCAAGAAGAGCCAAACTTTCTCGACCGCCGAGGACAATCAAAGCGCGGTGACCATTCGTGTGTTCCAGGGCGAGCGCGCGATGGCGGCCGACAATAAGATCCTCGGCCAGTTCGATCTCGTGGGATTGCCGCCGTCACCGCGCGGCATGCCGCAGATCGAGGTGACGTTCGATATCGACGCCAACGGCATCGTGAATGTTTCGGCGAAAGACAAAGCCACCGGCAAGGAGCAGCAGATCCGCATCCAAGCCTCGGGCGGTCTATCGGAAGCCGACATTCAGAAGATGGTGAAAGAAGCCGAGGCCAATAAAGCCGAGGACGAGAAGCGCCAGAAGCTGGTCGAAGCGAAGAACCACGCGGACTCGCTTGTTCATGCGACCGAGCAGCAGCTGAAAGAGTTCGGCGACAAGGTTTCAGCGGGCGATAAGCAGGCAATCGAGAAAGCGATCGCCGATACGCGCCAGGCCGCGAACTCGGAAGATGTCGATGACATCGTCGCCAAGACCCAGACGCTGACGCAAGCGGCGATGAAGCTCGGCGAGGCGATGTACAAGGCGCAAGCCGCGGCTGGCGGCGCTGATGGCGGCGCTGGCCCTGCAGGCGGCGCAGGCGCATCGGAGGGCGGCGGCAACGACGATGTCGTTGATGCCGACTTCACGGAAGTCGACGAGAACAAGAAGCGCAATCAGGGCTAATCGTCTGTAGACTGATAATCAGGCGCCCGGCGGAAAGCTCCGGCGGGCGCTTTTCTTTTAGCCATTCTTTACCATGAGCTTCCATGGTGTCTTCGCGCTTTTCGTTTCGCGGGAGCCATACATGGCCGGTCTCAACAAACACACGATCGAGGCGATCTTCGATCTCCCCGACGTGATGGGCAGTTATCCCGCGACGCAGTTCGCCTATTTGCGCGAGATCTCCGCGGGCAGAAGGCTCGTCTTTCTCGCTTTCGGCGGTAAATGTGCGGGCACATTTCTGCGCACGGCTATCGTTTATGCGCTCGACGGCCAGCTTCTGCGTCTCGTGCATGCCCAAGGCGGGCGCGACTTCCAGCCCTATATGCCTTCCTTCCTGGCTTATTATCTCGGCAACCCGAAGCAAAAAGTCGGCGTAACCCACGCGCATATGATGGCGCTGCCCGCCAATTGCCGCTTTATCGAAGCCTTCGACATCCGCCCAGTGATCGTCCGCCGATCGATTCCCGATATGCTGGTTTCGTTCAGCGATATGCTCGACGTCGATCCCATCGCACGCGTCAATGGCCTTAATTGTGAGGTGCCGTCGGACTGGCTGAAGCTCGAGCAATCCCGCAAAGCCGATTTCGTCATCGACGTATTCGGCCCGTGGTATGTGAACTTCTTTGCGACCTGGAAGAGCTACATGAAAGAAGCGCGCGACCAGGTGCTGGTGCTCGATTTCGATGAGATCAAGAACAATCCGCTGGCTGCCGTCGAGAAGGCAATTACCCATTCGCGACTGCCATTCGATCGCAAGCGGGCAGAAGAGGGGCTGGAGAAGGCGTGGAACAAGCGCGACGAGCTTCGCTTCAACAAGGGCGAGACGGGCCGCGGCGGCGCATTCTTCACCGAGGAGCAGCTCGGCCGGCTTTCGCGGCTGCTCAACTATTACCCGCAGCTCGGTGAGTGGCGGGGCGTTCTGATGGGCGGCACCGCCACGGGCGCGGTAAAAGCAGCGTAAAAGCTGCACCCCCCTTTGACGATGCGCCGAAGGCTTCCTACATAAAGGCGCGGGGTTCCCCGCGAGTCGCCGCTTAGGGCGTACTGCGGCCCCATCTTCCTTCGCCGGCTGGTTTAAGGTTGCGAGTCACTTAGAATTGCGAGTCGATGAGTAAGCGGGACTTTTACGAGGTTCTCGGTGTTCCAAAGGGCTGCGATGATGCGGCCCTGAAAGCCGCCTACCGCAAGCTCGCCAAGCAGTATCATCCCGACGTCAACACGGAAGACCCCAAGGCCGAGGCCAAGTTCAAGGAAGCGAGCGAGGCCTACGACATCCTCAAGGATCCGCAAAAGCGCGCGGCTTATGATCAGTTCGGCCATGCAGCCTTCAACGGTGGCGGCGGCCCAGGAGGCATGGGCGGATTCGGCTTTGATCCCGGCACAGCCTTCTCGGATATCTTCGAAGATCTTTTCGGCGATTTGACCGGGCGGCGCGGTGGACGCCAGGGCGCCGGCCGCGGCAGCGATTTGCGCCACAACATGACGATCACCCTCGCCGAGGCTTACAAGGGCAAGCAGTCCGAAATCAAAGTCGCCACATCAGTCTCGTGCGACCACTGCAAGGGCACGGGCGCCGAGCCGGGCACATCGCCCGTCACTTGCACGACTTGCCGCGGGCAGGGCCGCGTACGCGCATCACAAGGTTTCTTCACGATCGAGCGCACCTGCCCGCAATGCCAGGGCCGCGGGCAGATGATCAAAGACCCGTGCCATACTTGCAGCGGCGGCGGCCGCGTTCAGAAAGAGCGGACGCTTGCGGTGAACATCCCGGCGGGCGTTGAAGACGGCACGCGGATCAGGCTTGCCGGCGAAGGCGAGGCCGGCGTGCGCGGCGGGCCACCCGGTGATCTCTACATCTTCCTCTCGGTTCGTCCGCATGACGTGTTCGAGCGCGACGGGCATGATTTGCATGCGCGCGTTCCGGTCTCGCTCGCAACGGCGGCGCTGGGCGGCGACGTTTCGGTGCCGACGCTCGATGGATCGGCGGCAAAGATCAAATTGCCGGAAGGCACACAAAGCGGGCGTCAATTCCGGCTGCGCGGCAAGGGCATGCCGGTGCTGCGCAGCCCTGCGTTCGGCGATCTCTTCATCGAAGTGTTTGTCGAGACGCCGGTGAATCTCACGCGCAAACAGAAAGACCTGCTCAAGCAGTTTGCCCAAGAGTCGAGCGAGCAAACGCATCCCGAAACGACAAACTTCGCCGACAAGCTGCAATCGCTCACTGAAGCCGAAGACTAACATTCCACCCGCAGCGATCGAACGCGGCCATCCGGAATTTTCACACGAAGACACCAAGCAGCCAGTGCTTGCGGGATAAGCTGCAGCCTGACCATGCACGCCGAGAGCTTCGTGTCTTCGTGTGCGAATAACAACACCACCGCAAGCGAGATGCTGGATGGCCGGCTCGATGGCCAGCCATGATGTACGTGATGATCCTACTGCTTCGTGATGTCGAGGCTCGGCTCTTCGCCCGTGACGATGATGCCGCGGCCGAGCTTGGAGTTCCACATGCCATAGGCGAAGTAGAGCAGAATTCCGCCGAGCAAATACCAACCGAAAAAGTTGCGCGTCTCCGGATTCGCCATGAGCGACATCAGCAGGAACACGCACATGATTGCGCCGAGAATGGGTGTCGCCGGAAACAGTGGCGTTCTGAATGGCCGCGCAAGCTTGGGGTGCGCGATGCGCAGGTAGATCACCGTAAAGCACACGATCGCAAAGGCCGCGAGCGTGCCGACGTTGGTGAGGTCTGCGAGCGCATCGAGGCTCATGAAGCCGGCGAAACCCGCAGCGACAATGCCGACAAGAATCGTGTTGATCCATGGCGTTTTGAACTTGCCGTGCACGTGCGCAAAAATGTCGGGCAAGAGCCCATCACGCGCCATGGTGTAGAAGATGCGCGTCTGGCCGTAGACCAAAACCAGCATCACCGATGACAAGCCGCAAATCGCTCCGACCTTTACAAGCTCGGCAAACCATTTGAGGCCGATGGCATTGACTGCAAGCGCAATCGGCGCGGGATCGTCGAGCTGCGTGTAAGGCACGATACCGACAAGGACGCCGGAGACGAGGATGTAGAGGACCGTGCAAATGAGCAGCGAGCCGATGATTCCGATCGGCATGTCTTTCGAGGGATTCTTGGATTCCGCGCCTGCGGTCGAAACGGCTTCGAAACCGATATAGGCGAAGAAGATGCGCGCGGCGCCGGCAATCAGGCCGCCAATGCCGTAATGCGCCTTGTTCTGCCCGGTCAGCACATTGCCCAGAGTCGTCCAGATTTGACCCCAAAGGCTCATATCAGAGCCAACTGGCGGTGGCGGTTGTTGCGGCGGCACAAACGGGTGCCACAACTCAGGCTTCACAAAGAAGGCGCCGATCGCGATGAACATGACGACGACCGTCACTTTGATAAAGACGACGATGTTGTTGACGGTTGCGGATTCCGAAACGCCGACGATAAGCAGCAGCGTGACGGCGGCAATCGCGAGCAAGGCAGGTAAATTCATAACGCCCTTGGCGATAACAGCGCCTGTCGAGATGTCTTTTACGGCAACGCCAGGTGCCGCTCTTAGCTCCGGCGGTATGTCTATGTGGAGATCGTGCAGCAGACTTGCCGCATAGCCGGACCAGCCAACCGCAACTGTTGAAGCCGCGAGGCCGTATTCAAGCAGCAGCAAGAGACCCATCACCCAGGCAATGAGCTCGCCCATGGACGCGTAGGAGTAGGAATAGGCCGAACCCGAAACTGGAATGGTCGAAGCAAGTTCGGCATAGCAGAGCGCCACGAGCGCGCACAGAGTTCCGGTGATGACAAAGGAGATCACGATGCCCGGGCCGGCGAATTGTGCCGCGGCGCGGCCGGTCAGCACGAAGATGCCGGTGCCGATGATGCAGCCGATGCCCAAGAAGACGAGATTGATTGCGCCAAGGGAGCGCTTAAGCTCGCTATTGGCATGTTCGGCGTGCATCTGCGCGACGCTCTTGCGCAGAAACAGCCGGCCAAACGGCGGCGTCACCTTGCCTTGGGCAGGCGTCGTCGTGCTCATCTTGTTCTCCCCTCGAAAGAGATTCGTCAGGCTAAACGAGCCCCTCCGCCCTCACAAGCCGCGCCGGTCTACCGCTCGGAGTTGGCTCGGCAAGAGACTCGTGATTAATGAATGAAGCTCAGGGAGCGCCGTGTTGAAGATCCCACTTTCAAGCAGGCTGATCGTTGCGCTCGATGTTTCTTCGCCTGAAGAGGCGCGCGGCCTCATCAAGCGGCTCGGCGATGCCGTGAGCTTTTACAAGATCGGCTATCAGCTCGCCTATTCCGGTGGCTTGCCGCTCGTTCGGGAACTCGCCGATTCGGGAAAGCAGGTCTTCCTCGATCTTAAGCTTCACGACATTCCGAATACGGTCGAAAAGGGCGCCCAAGCGGCGGCCAAGCTCGGCGCGACCTTTCTCACGGTGCATGCCTATAAGCCGACGCTCAAAGCCGCTACCCAAGGGCGTGGCACGAGCCCGCTCAAAATACTCGGCGTCACCGTGCTCACCTCATGGGATGAATCAGATGTTGACGCGGCTGGCTATCGCCTGAAGCTTGTCGATCTCATTCGTCAGCGTACGATCGATACGCGGGAGGCGGGCGCCGACGGCGTCATCGTTTCAGCGCGCGAGGCACCTGTGGTGCGCGCTGCAGTCGGGCGTGATCTTCTCATCGTGACGCCCGGCATCAGGCCATCGGGCGTGGCGGTTGGCGATCAAAAGCGCGCGGTCACGCCCGCCGAGGCGATTAAGCTAGGCGTTGACCATATGGTGGTCGGCCGCCCGATAATTGCCGCGCCTGATCCTGTAGGCGCCGCCCGGGCCATCTCCTCAGAGATTGCGAGTGCATTAGAGTTGGCACGCGCGCACGGATAAGGTTCCGCATCGGCGGGCTCTTCCGGTTCGGGAGCGGAAAAATACAACGTGCGCGGAAGATCCGTTCCATCGAGAATCCCCAATGGTGGGACGGGTGGGCAGCTTCCACGCAACAATGCCCTGCGCTAAAGTGGTGACTGCACAAATCCGCGCGACTGGGGCATGCATCTATGCTAATTCATCGCGGGGCGAATGGGGCGGGGCATGCGGAATGTCGGGGCGAACCTTTGGCTCGGGATTGGCCTGGGCGCGTTTGCGTTGGACGTTGCAACCTTACCGGCCTATGCCGATCCGGCACCCGGCGGCGTCATCACCCTGCTTGATGAGAACGACACCTACTCCAATACCGACCGCAACTACACCAATGGCGTGAAGCTCGGTTATGTTCGGGAGCCGAATAGCACCGATGTTCTCGGCACGTGGATCAAAAATCATCTCTGGCCGGGAAGCGAAAATTTCCACTTCCGTAATTCCTATGCGATCGGCCAAAGCATGTTCACGCCGCGCAATCTCGGCATCTCGACGCCCCAGCCTAACGACCGGCCTTATGCCGGCTGGCTCTATGGCGGCTATGGCCTCATTGCCGAGGGCACCCATTCCATAACGACCGCCGAGCTCGAGCTCGGCGTGGTCGGGCCGTCAGCAGGCGCCAAATGGGCACAGGATAATGTTCACAGCGTCATAAAAGGCGGGCAGCCCAATGGTTGGGACAATCAGATCGAAGACACGCCTGGCATTGATCTCACCATCATGCGCCAGTGGCGCAAGCAAGATCCGCCGAACTGGAAGGGCATCGAGTTCGAGATTGAGCCACATGTCGGTGCAACGGTCGGCGACATCACGACCGAAGCATTCACCGGTGCATCGCTCGTGATCGGCAATGATCTTATCTACGATTCATTGCCGATGCGCGTCAGGCCGAGCCTCGCGGGCTCGGGCAGCTTCGATAATGTCGATGGCATAGGCTGGTTCTTTTTCGCGGGCGCATCGGCGCGGGCGATTGCCTATGACATTTTTCTCCAGGGTAACACGCCGTATAAGTCGACGATCGATAGGCGGCCTTATGTGCTCGACGCGCAAATCGGCGCGGCGCTCCGGCTCTGGCGTGCTCAGATCACCTTCACCATGGTCGAGCGAACGAAGGAATTCAGCCAGCAGAACGGCAATGACCGGTTCGGCGCGCTGAGCATTTCCTGGCATCTTTAGGTTGCGGCCATCTCTTTGCCGCGCTACTCCACTCCGCGGTTAGGCCGAGGGTGAAACGATGAGCGCGATCAAGGCGGTCGTTACGGGCGGCGCTGGACGGATGGGCCGCACGCTGATGAAGCTCCTCCTCGCCGATGAGCGCTTCGAGCTCTTGGGCGCCGTCGAACGCCCTGGACACATCGCGCTCGGTCAGGATCTCGGTGTGCTAGCAGGCGGCGCATCCACAGGCCGCGTGCTCACAAGCGATCTTCTCGATCTCATTCGTCACGCCGATGTCGTGCTCGATTTCACTTCGCCCCAAGGATCAGTCGAGACGGCTGGGCTCGCAGCACAAGCACGTATCGTTCATGTCCTCGGCACGACGGGCCTTACCGCGGATGAGGATGCAAAGATCAAGGCCGCGGCACGTCACGCAACGATCATCCGCTCGGGCAATTTCTCGGTCGGCGTTGTTTTACTGGCCGCGCTCGCCAAGCGCGTTGCCGAAACGCTCGATGAGGAGTTCGATGTCGAGATCCTCGAAATGCATCACCGCATGAAGGTCGATGCACCTTCCGGCACGGCGCTCTTGCTCGGTGAGGCGGTTGCACAGGGCCGCAGGATCGATCTTGCCGCAAACTCCGATCGTGGGCGCGATGGCCAAACCGGTGCGCGCGAGCGCGGCCATATCGGATTTGCATCCTTGCGCGGGGGCGCCGTTGTCGGTGAGCACACCGTGATCTTCGCGTCCGATGATGAGCGGATCGAGCTCACGCACAAAGCCAGTGACCGCTCAATCTTTGCGCGCGGCGCTCTGCGCGCGGCGCTCTGGGGCCAAGGCAAGGGCCCAGGGCTCTTCTCGATGCAAGACGTCTTGGGACTGACGGCCTGATCAGCCGGCCGGCATCGCCGTGCATTTGGTCATTGGCTTATCCTTGTCGGTCCACATTGCTTCATCGCCCTTGCCGCGGAGCTCGCGCCCACCATCCGCGTAGGCAAAGCCGGAGCTCGTCGCGGCGATGTAAAGCGTGTAAAGCGCGCCGGCTTGCGGCTCGATGCGCACGGTGCCGCTCTCATCGCTGAACGTGGCTTTGAACTTCACGCCGTTCTCGCAGGTGTAGAACACGGCTTCCTCGGGCGGTGGTGGGCTCGCCATTTTGGCCGGTATCGGTAGGCTGGGATCTTTGGCAGGCTTTTCGAGCCCCGGAATGGAGCCGCAGGCAGCGATCAACAAAGCAAGCGCAAGGGGCGTAAATGCACGAATGGACACTGCTGCCTCCACCTCCCGGAGTGAGCAAGCATCGCACATCAGTTCCAGCTTGCGATATCAACCGGCCTGACGAACCGAGGCGTGCAAGTAATCCCAAACGAGCTTGCGTTTCTCTTTGCCGAAATTGGCGATCTGCCTGCGGCGCCGGCACGGACCGAAATAAGTTTCAATGTCGATGAAGGGGCGGCCGACGAACACGGCACGATAGATTGCGCGGCTCATCGCCTCGGTGTTGGAGGGCATGCTGACGATCTCGCTCGCGCCAAGGTTGATGGCAAGCTTGATCTGCGCAATCGATGGCCACCAGGCCGCGACGATGACGGGCAGATAGCGATTGCCTTCAAAGTGCCGCCCGCGCAAAATCCGAAAGAATTCGCGCAAGCGGTCTTCGTCCTTGTCGAACACGACCACCGCCGCATCCGGCTTGGCATTGACGATGCGCTCGATGGAGGATCGCAAATCCGGGCGAACCACATACTGGGTTACTCCGCAGGCAATCATTAATTGCTGCGAGAGATGTGCCTCATCGCGTGAGCGGCAACTCACTACGAGTGAGACCTCGCCAATGTCCTGATTTTGACTTCCCATCAGAGCGCTTCCCCTCATCGCTCTCTCGAGCCGCGCATATTGGTGGCAAATCCTTGATCGCAAGTAACCTTGTCGCAATCTCGAAACCGTTTAGCGAAAACTGGCAGAAAACTGGGAAAAGCGGGCAGCCTAGACTCGGGGAGAGCTGGGGCTATGATCCCCCGGAAACCCGCGCCGCCGGGCTAAACAAGGAAACAATGCCGGATGCCCAGGCTGAGGAAATACGCTTGCATCAAAGATCTCGAGGCGCGTGCCAAGTCGCGGCTGCCGGCCTTCGTGTGGAGCTATCTTCATGGCGGAGCCGGCGAGAACGCCGGCATGCATCGCAACGAGGACGGCTTCAGCAAGGTTTTGTTTCGCGCCAAGAGGCTCGCTGGCGAGGTGACATCGACGGAGAAGACGCTGTTCGGTGTGCGCCATGCGCAGCCTTTCGGTATCGCGCCGGTCGGCATGTGCAATCTCATCTGGCCTAACTCAGATCGCGTGCTTGCGAGTCTCGGCGCGGAGAAGAATATTCCTTACGCTCTGTCGACGGCGGGTTCGAGCAGCATCGAGGATATGGCCAAGCTTGCGGGCGACAGACTGTGGTTTCAGCTCTACATCTCGCGCGAGGACGCCATCACTGCCGATCTGTTGAAGCGGGCCTGGGATGCTGGTGTGCGCGTCCTCGTGTTCACCGTCGACGTGCCGGGGCCTGCGCGGCGCAACATGGCGCTCAGAGCCGGCTTCACAACGGCTCTTACGTGGGATGGCAGGCTTGGCGTTGATCTCATCACGCATCCAAGCTGGGCGCTCACGACCCTTACCACGGGCTCGCCGAAGCTCGGCAACTTCAAGCCCTATGGCGCTTCGATGAGCCAGAGCATTGGGCAGGTCAGCCGCTACGGCCTGACTTGGGATGACTTCAAGAAGGTCCGTGCGCTTTGGAAAGGCAGCTTCGTCGTTAAAGGCGTTCTGAACGCTGAAGATGCGCAGCGCATGGTGCACGAGGGCGCGGACGGCATCTGGATTTCAAATCATGGCGGGCGTCAGCTCGAAGGCGCGCCAGCAACCATCGACACATTACCTGCAATCCGCTCAGCGCTGGGATCAAAGGTGCCTGTCATGATCGATTCCGGCGTGAGGAGCGGCGAGGATGTCGCCAAAGCGCTTGCGCTCGGTGCGGACTTTGTCTTCTTGGGGCGCGGACTCATGTATGGCGCCGCAGCTTTTGGTGCGGCGGGCATTTATCACGCCTACGATATCTTTGCCGCTGAACTCACAACCGCGCTTTATCAGGTCGGCGCAACATCAGTTGAATCGCTCGACACGAGCTTCATCATGAGCGGCCCCAAGCCGGCCGACGCTCAAATGCAGCATACGGCGCGCGCGGCCGAATAACGAGCTCCTTAGCGCACAATGGGAAGGACACCATGACGGGCTATCCGCAGCTCAAAATGTATATCGACGGCGAATGGATTGGTGCCGGAGCGCGCGAGACGCACAAAGTGATCAATCCTGCGACCGGCGCTGTGCTCGGTGAGTTGCCGCTCGCGACGCGCGATGATCTCGACCGCGCGCTTCTCGCCGCGGATAAGGGCTTTAAGCTCTGGCGCGCTAAGACTGCTGATGAGCGCGCCGCCGTCATGCGCAAGGCAGCGGCGCTAATGCGCGAGCGGCTGGAAGCCATCGCCCGTGTCGCAACGATGGAAGAGGGCAAGACGCTTGCAGAGATGCGTATCGAGGCTGGTGTTGCCGCCTCGTGCATCGAATGGTTCGGCGAGGAGGGCCGGCGCGCTTATGGCCGCGTGCTCGTGCGCCAGCCGGGCGTGCGCTCGCTCGTTTTGAAGGAGCCGGTCGGTCCTGTCGCTGCGTTCGCGCCGTGGAATTTCCCGGTCGGTAATCCGGCACGCAAGCTGGGCGCGGCGCTCGGCGCCGGCTGCTCGGTGATTTTGAAGCCGCCGGAGGAAGCGCCCGCCTCGGCACTCGCGGTTCTGCTGGCGCTGCTCGATGCGGGGCTGCCGCCTGGTGTTGCGCAGATCGTGTTCGGCGTGCCCGATCAGGTTTCGCGGCATCTTCTCGCTTCACCGATCATCCGTAAGCTAAGCTTCACCGGTTCTGTTCCCGTCGGCAAGCATTTGATGAAGCTCGCTGCCGACGGCATGAAGCGAACGACCATGGAGCTTGGCGGTCACGCGCCGGTCTTGGTTTTCGATGACGCCGATATCGATCACGCGCTCAATATCACGGTGCCGCAAAAATATCGCAACGCCGGTCAAGTCTGCGTTTCGCCCACGCGCTTCTATGTGCAAGAGCCGGTCTATGAGCGCTTTGTTAGCGGCTACACCGAGCGCGCCTCAGCGATAAAAGTTGGCGATGGACTCGAGCAAGGCGTGCAAATGGGGCCGATGGCGAATCCGCGGCGGCTTGATGCGATGGAGACTTTCATCGGCGATGCGGTTCGCAAAGGCGCCAAATTGCGCACGGGTGGCGCGCGCATCGGCAATCAGGGTTACTTCTGGCAGCCGACAGTGCTCTCCGATTTGCCGCAAGAAGCACGCATCATGAATGAGGAACCGTTTGGCCCGGTTGCGCTCATGGTTCCGTTCAGGACCCAGGATGAAGCCATCGCGCAAGCCAATCGCTTGCCTTATGGACTTGCCGCGTTTGCGTTCACGAACAATGCGCGGCGCGTTAATCAACTAGGTGATCTCATCGAGGCCGGCATGATCGGCATCAACACTAACCAGATTGCCGGTGTTGATTCGCCGTTCGGCGGCGTCAAAGAATCTGGTCATGGTTCGGAGGATGGCCTTGAGGGGCTGGAGGCCTGCCTCGTGACGAAAGCGATCACCCAAACGTAGTCCTGGTGTGTGGCAGCGAGCTTCTTGTTCTTGCACACCCTTCAAGGCCGATGTGTTTGCCGGTGATCATGATCGCTCACTCTTGCTTTATCGCGATCTCGGAAAAAGACTTCCAATCAATGATAAACGACGCTTGAACGGAAGGCGCATTAGATGCGGTTACAACTATTGAAGCGCGATAACGCCCAGGTTTTTGGACTTCTTTGGTCAAAGTTATGTGCGGTGGTTCTAGTTGAGGAACTAGCGCGCCCGGGCGGCTCTCATAAACCACAAAGAGATTTGCATGGTGCTTGATTAGAGCCGGGATCGTTATGGTCCGCTCCCTTTGACGCATGCTCCATGTGCAATGAATGTGCTCGGGCTCCAGTTCGGTTTGGCGGCCATCCGCATCTAACCGCTCGAGTCCGACAAGCCACGCTTCACAATCTTTCAGCGGGGCTTCAGCAATCCCAGAAATAAGCACTTGTACCCATTTTGATGAGGGTCCCTCGATACCATGCTCAAGCTGGGTTGGTATGACCAAAATACCGTTGTTAGCCGGATTTAAGC
>JBAQHC010000279.1:0-6378 GCA_049288095.1 Alphaproteobacteria bacterium
GCTCAGCTCTGTCCCTAAGCGCCGGGCGATTGTCGGCGCGTCACGTCCAGATATGCAAGAAAGTAAGAAGTTCGACGATCAGTTCGACCATAACAAACACCGAGACCGAGACCTCCATGACAAGTGACCAACTGTCTTTTCGATCTTGAATATCGTATTGCTCGGTGAGCCACGGGAGCAGATCGCCGGTGAGCTTTTCACCCGAGACCTCCTGTCCCCCGTACCGAATCACTCCGTTGGCGCCCAGCGCCACTTGCATGCTCACAACGCCATATTGCTCGAACATTTCACGAAGCGCAGGATCGATCTTTGCTCTGCGGACGCGAAACCACCGCATGAAGGGTCTCCGATTAGCCTATAGATTGACCGGGCTGCCCCCTGAGCGCGCCAGAGCTTAGATATTTAAGCTATCGGCGCAAAATAATGATCAAATCCAGGCAAAATATAAATGTGGAAAAAATATAGTATTTTGCCGCACTTGAATTTTAACGATGTGCGTATCATCTCCATGATTAGTTATAGTGAGGCAAAAAATACTTAATCAATATTACTGGAGATATTCCATGAACGATTCAAAGGTCAATACGCCGGCCACAAACCCGGCCCCCGCCACCGACAGCAAGCAGATCGTGCTGAAGGAAATCAGCGGCAAGTGGAGCAAGTTCTCTGAGCAGGATGTGACGGCGCTCAAAGGCAAGGATGATCTCATTACCCAGGTCGCCGCGAAATACAGTCTCGAAAAGGCCCAAGCGCAGCGCGATGTCGACGCCTTCTTGAAAGGCCGCCAGTTCTGAGCGGCATCAAACCAGGTGTCGGGCCTTTGCCGCGTTCGCGCGAGATTGAGACCGATCCAGCAAGCGACGGCGCGCTTGAATTGGAGAAATTCGATTTCAGCGCGCCGGCTGAGCTGTTCCCGCGTAAGCATGCATCCAAGCCGAAGCAAATCGGCTATCTGCGATTCGCCAGCGCGGCCGAAGCCATTCGCCACGCGATCGAAGTCGTGCCGCCCACATTGCTCATTGGTACGTCGATGCTTGTTGGCGATGAGCGATATATCGGCAAAGACATTCGCAAGCTCTACGATAACGCGGACTATCCGCTGTATCGCCTCTAGCTCTTGCACCAGCGTGCGGCGACACGCCAGCGCCCCTTGTTCGCCCAGATAACCGCTCGACATCCGTTGCGCGGCGAAATGTCAAAAATCACTGTTCGAGAGCTACGTCTGCTTGATCGGTGTAGGAACATCAAAATGAAGAATTTCCGCAGCGCCTTTTTGGCGCTTATGCTCGCAACATCTGCCATTGGCTCCGTCGCGATCGTCGATCATGCACATGCTGCGACAGCCGAAGACCTTAACAGGGATTCCAATCAGGCGCTCCAGAAGCTTTACAAGACCGATCCGTCCGCCGCCAAGCTTGCGAAACGGGCCAAGGCCGTCTTGGTCTTTCCAAACATCGTCAAAGCGGGCCTCGTGTTCGGGGGAAGTTATGGCGAGGGCGTTTTGAAGAGCGGCTCTGCGGTTGACGGCTATTATAATTCCGTCACCGGATCATGGGGTCTTCAAGCCGGCGCTCAATCTTACGGCTATGCCGTCTTCCTGATGACGCAAAAAGCCGTCGACTACATTCATCAGTCGCATGGATGGGAAATCGGAACGGGCCCAACGGTGGTCGTCGTTGACGCGGGAGTCGCCAAGAATCTGACGACCTCGACGTTGAAGGATGATTCCTACGCCTACATTTTCAACCAGCAAGGGCTGATGGCAGGCGTCAGCATCGAGGGGACGAAGATCTCCGAAATCAAGCGAGCTGTTGAAAGCCAGTAGGGCAGCGTCGCTCGGCCTTGGTGGCGTGAGTAGCAGGGCCGGGCGCCTTTATTCGCCCACCATCTAGATATCTCTCGGTTCTAGACGTCGATGACCACTCGGACAACACAGACAACAATCGTTTTCCGGTCGCCTTTCAAGCTTAAGGGTTTCGACAAAGCGGAGCCCGCGGGCGCGTATTTGCTGGAGACCGATGAGGAGTTGATCGAGGGGGTATCGATACTCGCGTATCATCGCATCGCCGCGCTGCTCCATGTTCCGCGCGGAAGCGGCGGCTGCGAAGTTATCAATGTCGATCCAAGCGAGCTTGAGGCGGCATTGATGCAGGATAAAGAGAGCTGATCGTTATCGAGAAATTCCACCAATCATCAATCGGGCAGCACAATTCATGTCAGATCATCGCTTCAAAGTTGGCGACACCGTGCACATGCGCGTCAGCGCCGGAAGAATGTTCGCAAGCCCCAGAGCATTCAAAGTCGTCGCGACGCTCCCAAAGGAAGGCAGAGCGCCCGAGTATCGCATCCGCAACGAGCTTGAGCCGCACGAACGCGTCGTTACTGAAGATTGTTTGGCGCGTTAGGGGCTGCCATGAGCAGAACTCGATCACTCGCAATGATCGTGGCGCTAAGCGGTGCAGCGCTCATGGCGTTCTGCGCATATGCGTTCAGCGCGCCAGTCGATATGTCGAACGCAGTGACCGTGAGCTTTGTTGATCTTAGAACATGCGGCTTTCTGCTCGGCCTTAGTACAGCCGTTGGCGGTGTGCTCTCCGTATGTCTTCGCAAATGACAGCCGACAAATGCTATCGGCACGACAACCAAGGAGAACAAGGTGAAGCGCAAATTTGCCATCGGACAAGCCGTCACTACGAGTAAGTGCTCGTTCCTCCGAAATAGACTGTTGGCTTCTTGCACGATTATCGGTCATCTCCCGGAATCTGCGGAGGGATTTTCCTATCGCATGCAAAAAGAAGGCGAGTCTCCCGAGCTGGTCGCGACGGAAAACGAGCTCTCTCCGGCCGAAACATGGGACATGTCATGAGTGAGTGCTGGATGCCCCACAGGAGCCGACAAACTCAACACTTCACCCAGGAACTTGTCACTGCGCTTGCGCGACTGCACGAGCTGCTGATGAGGAATTTCTCAATAAGCTATCCCCTGCCATTCGCGCCAATGCGTGGGATGAACGTCAGTTGGTTGACGCGTTTTTGCGTTCACCCAGCCACCGGGAGTTCGGCGGCATGCGAACACGACCTTGTGCAGTCCGTCACGGTCGATGAGCGCAAGTTCAAGGTTGCGATCAAACGGCGCATTCTCAATCGCCTGCCAATGCTCTGATGAGGAAGTTTGATTCACCGGGCTCATCCTTGGCCAGAAAAGCAATATGCTTACAGTAATGCCCTGCAATCATAGTCTCGGTTTTCGACACTCAGCCATGCCGCAGCAATCGTGCAGTTGAGGCCAGGCCACCTGATAGCAATCCTCGCACAGCTGAGGGCTGCGCAAGATGGAAAGCTCGACTACAGAGCAACCGCAGAACTCAATCCACCGAAGACAGGAAGTCGCGCGCGCATGATTAGCTATCTGCGCTTTGCACGCGCATTTCCTGTTTGCGATGCGCGCTGCTAACTCACCTCGGCCAGATCACCATCCACGGTCCAAGGCGCGCCTTTCCAGCTCTTCATCTCTTTCAAGCAATGCTTGGCGAAAATCTGGATGCTTCTCATGGCGTCCTCGTGCGGCATGCCGCCGGTATAAAGGTGAGGCACCATGCCTTGCGGCTCACGCATACGGCGCACTTCGTCGAGCTGCGTCAGCACCTCCTTAGGATTGCCGGCAAGCGAGTTTGAGCCTGCACCCAAAGCTATTTTCTCGATGTCTTCTTCTTTCATGACGATGTTGGAGTAGCTTTCGTAGCCCTTGACTGAGCCGTGATGCGGTGAAGTGAGCTCGTAGTTCTTGACCGCGGCGCGGAACGTCTTCACCGCGTAAGTGCGCGCGAGCTCTTTGGCCTTGTCCGAGCTTTCGTCGATGAATACGAGATTGGAGGCGAAAGGCGCGATCGGCGGCTCGCCGGGATGATATTTCTTCCACGCATCGAGCCACGCATCTTCCGGCGTCGGCTCTACGATGCTCGCCAGCTTGCCCGTCGCCTGCGGATCCTGCGGCGTGAAGGTGCGGCGCACGCCGCCGCCGACCATCGGCTGGCCGAGATAAAGCCGGCCAAGGCCGAGCTTAGCAGCCGATACCATGGAGGCCGGCGAGCCGGCGGCGCAGAAGGCGCGGCCCTTCAGCGAGCGGAATGGCCGGGGCCGGATTTCGCGCCGCGGCTGCTTGTGGATCTCGCCGCCTTCGATGAAACCGCTCTCCATCGCGTTCATCACCATGGGCACGATTTCGTCGAACAGCTCGCGCGCCATGTTCTGATCGACTCTAAGGCCGCCATATTCCATGCGCGAGAGGCCGCGGCCGAAGCCGACGATCAACCGGCCGTCCGAAACGTGATCGAGCACGGCAATCTCTTCGGCGAGACGCACTGGATCGTGCCACGGAACGACGATCACCTGCGTGCCGAAGCGCGCCGTTTTCGTGCGCCCCGCGAGGTAAGTGAGATATTGCAGCGGATTAGGTGCAATCGAATAATCCGAGAAGTGATGCTCAGTGATCCAGATCGATTCAAAGCCCAGCTCGATTGCGTAGAGCAGCTGCTTCATTTCTTCTTGTATGAAGCGCCGATCATCGACCGGCATATGATTGGCAAAGCCGCTGGAAATTCCGACATGCATGGGCATTCCTCCGCTCGTGCCCCCGGTTCGTCCAAAGGCTTTCTCTGCCTAATTTTCACACCGTAACAGGCGCAGATTGCAAGACCTGAATCCGTCGATGGGGCGGCCAAGCCGCCAACTCCCTTTCCGAAGATTTCAACGATCCTCGTTATGATCCGCACTGGTGTGATTGCCAGTTCACCTAGCCCAAAAATCTAGCTTCAAGCCCCCAGGTCCAGAAGCTGGAAACGACAGGGAAGGAAAGAAGCGAGCCTACCGGACTCATGGAAGCCAAATGGAAACCACAAAAGAGCCTGTTCTCTGCTATGTGCCCGGCTTCAGCAGCAGGTAGTTCGCGGCAAGGAGGAGGGCAAAACAAATCCCTTGAGTCGCGGTCGAACCCGCGAAAGGCGAGGCTTGCTCGCTTGACGTATTAAAGAGCCAGCGCAGAATTTGGAGGGCCATCTTTGCGGGCCACGCCAACTCAAATGAGATATCGGCGGTTGCCCTAACGCCAGATTCGAAGTGTGTGCCTCCCCGCCCTTGGGATTCGGAGAAGTATGACTCCAACGTGAGGCCGATTGACGTAATCCGCAGAAACGACACAGAAAAATAGTCGAAAATCACGCCGACATCGGTGGGAACGATTGACCAACGGTCATGGAGCCAATCGAGAGGCTGTTGGAACAACAGTGTTCCGAGATACGTGCTAAGCTGGCTCCAATAATCTGCGACGACCCCAAGCAATCCGTGCCAATTTATCGGAATCAGGTGGGCGACAAACATCGCTAAGGGATACGCACCTAACGCCGAAAGCAACAAGCCGAGGCTGTTGATCTTTGTATCTTGCCCCATGAAGCCCCCACGGCTGCCCCAAACCAAAATCCCGCCTTCCAAGACCCAAGTCCAGAAGCAGGAACGCGACAGTCGAGGACTAAGAGCGACAAATCCAGGCTCGCCCCACTACACAGTTCGTTCGGCTGACCCGATTGCAGAGCTTGAAGCACCGGAGCGTGGCGTGACCGTCGCGACCATCACGGCGATTGATGATGCGATTGTTGCCAAGGTCGGGCTCAAGGCGCGGCTGAGGCTGCTGCCACGAACCTCATACACCAGGACTTGAGATGGGGCGGACGTCCGAATTCCGTGGTGCCCAGGGGCGGAATTGAACCACCGACACGCGGATTTTCAGTCCGCTGCTCTACCAACTGAGCTACCTGGGCTTAAGGCGCCGGGTTATAGGAGATCGGCCTTATGAAGTCTAGCCAAGGGGTTAGCTCGGCCGACGTGATCGCCCGGGGGCGCGGCTTGGCGCACTTCCATCACCTGCCTCACCGCGATCTTCACTTTCGGGTTGCCGCCTCCGATCACCCGCGGCCTCGCCCCCCGAGGCGCTCTCCTCCTCGTCATCATCGGGCCGGGCCGGGACGCGATAGCTCTCATTGAGCCAGCGCGAGAGATCGACATTGGCGCAGCGCGCCGAGCAGAACGGCTTGTAGCGCGCATCCGCCGCGCGGCCGCAAATCGGGCAAGGCCGCCCCGCCGTTTCCGTCACCCTGCGCTCCTCTCGCTGCGTTCAACCGAGATCGCATCATCTAAGCCTGTGGGGGAGAGATGCAATACCGCGGGGCTCGCGGCCTGGATGGCGTCCCAGGCCGGCCGGCCCCCGCCGCGCTCAAGCCAATCGCCGAAGGCCGCGCCAACGTGAAGATCAAGCGCGCCGGGCGTGCGCGATGCCGCGATGCGCACCGCACGGGCGAGGCGCGCCGCTTGCGCCTCGAAATTCCAC
>JBAQHC010000280.1:0-1646 GCA_049288095.1 Alphaproteobacteria bacterium
TCCCATTCGGCCTCGGTCGGCAGGCGATAGCAGACGCCTTCCTTTTTGCTCAGCCACTGGCAGAAGGCCGTCGCCTCGTACCAACTGACGTTGATGACGTAGCGGCCCTGGCCGGCGTAATCCGGCCGGAAGCGGCGGTACTGCTCGACGGTCACCGGCGTCCGCGACACGGTGAACGGGTAGCTGATCGTTACCGTGTGGACGGGCTTCTCGTCCCAGTCGCCCTGGGGGAACCCCGACCGGTCGGAGCTGCCGCCCAGCTCGGGCGACGTGGCGTGCGACTCGCCCATCCGGAAGATCCCCCGGGGGATGGGCAGCATCTCCATGCCGATGGAGTTGGTGAAACCCTGCGCGGTGCGGCGGCGGCGACGATGGAGAAACAGCCAGCACGCTGCCATGCCCAACAGCACCCCCGCCGTCACAGACATAAGCACTAAGGCGGTCGTCATAATCGTTGTTGCCTTCGCCGCAGGGCCGCCGGCACGGCGCTGACGACGAACCACACCGACGCGCACAGCACGATCGTCGCGCCGGTGGCCGTGCGGGCCCAGTCCTGGGCGGAGATCAGCAACCCGGCCACGGCCGAGGTCAGCGAGATGGCCATCGCCCACCAGAACATCCCCCCCGCCGAGCGGGCCAGGTTCCGGGCGGCTGCGGCGGGCACGATCAGCAAGGCCGTCACCAGCAGCACGCCCACCGCCCAGACCGAGAAAATCACCACCAGCGACAGCAGCGCTGCGAAGGCGTACTGGTACACCCGCACGCGCACGCGATGGGCCGAGGCCAGGGGAACGCTGAGGCCCACGTACAGCAGGCGGTTGTAGCCCGTGGCCTGGAAGACCATCAGCACCGCGAACAGGCCTGCCAGCAGCATGATGTTGGTGTCGCCGATGGTGAGGATGTCGCCGTAGAGGAACCGCTGCACGTCGCGGGCGACGCTGCGGTCGCGGCTGATGACCGCCAGGCCGAAGGCGATGCTGGCGGAGAAGAACACGCCGATAATCACGTCGGAGGACAGGCTGCTCCGCCTTCCGGCGGCGATGATGCCCAGCCCCACCAGCACGGCGAAGCCGACCATCGCCCAGCGGGCGTCCAGGCCCAGGATCAGCCCAAGCGCCACGCCCGCGAAGGCCGAGTGGCTGATGGCGTCGGAGAAGAACGCCATGCGGAAGTTGACCACCTGCACGCCCATGGCCGCGGCCATCGGGGCCAGCAGCACCAGCGCCACGAACGCCTGCTGCATGAAGCGGGCCTTCATGCAGTCCAGCGGGACGAGCCGGCCGACCAGATCGTACAGGGCCGTGGGGTCAATCATGGCGGTGCTCCCCTGGCGGGCCGGTTCGCCCGTTTCGTGCCGCCTGGATGTCGGCCAGGCCCAGGTGGATGCCGAACGTCGCGGCCAGAACGTCTGTGCTCAGTGTCGTTCGCACCGGCCCGGTGCCGGTCACGCGGCGGTTGAGGCAGATGACGTCCGTGGCGTGGGCGGTCACCAGCGACAGGTCGTGGGTCACGATGATCTGCGTGAAGCCGCGCTCGATCCGCAGGCGGTCGAACAGCTCGCACAGCAGGTGCTCCCCGCCGATGTCCACGCCCGCCGCCGGTTCGTCCAGGATGAGGATTTCCGGCTCCTGCCGGATGGCCAGCGC
>JBAQHC010000281.1:0-2001 GCA_049288095.1 Alphaproteobacteria bacterium
CTCATATGAGCGCTGGGCGTTGTTTCTCCCCCTCCCTCTGGGAGGGGTTAGGGGAGGGATGACAAGAGACTCAGCGCGTTTTGCTATCCCCCTCCTAACCTCCCCCAGAGGGGGAGGGACCGGGTAATTGCGATGTGAGCCATGCGCGTTGATGCGTTCGATTTTGACCTACCCGAAGAGCTGATCGCGCTTCGCCCCGCGCGGCCCCGCGACTCCGCACGCCTCCTCGAGATCAAGCACGGCGCGCTTTCTCATCATCTCGTGTCCGATTTGCCGAATCTGCTCCGGCCCGGCGATATCTGCGTGTTCAACGATACGTCGGTCATCCACGCGCAGCTCTCCGGCCGGCGAGCGGCGCGCGAGATGCGGCATGACAATATCGATATCGTCGAGCCGAAGATCGATGTAACGCTTCACAAACGTCACAGTACCGATCATTGGCGCGCGTTCGCGAAGCCGGGACGGAAGCTTGCGCTTGGCGATGTTATAAGATTTGCGCCGGGCTTCGAGGCGGAGCTTGTCGGCAAGCAATCGGACGGCGATCTGTTGCTGCGCTTCAATGAGAGCGGCGCTGCGCTTGATGCTCTGATCTCAAAGCATGGCGTGATGCCACTGCCGCCTTATATCGCTTCACGCCGCGCGATCGATGAGAGTGATGAGAGCGACTATCAAACGACCTATGCGGCGCATTCAGGCTCGGTCGCTGCGCCCACTGCGGGTCTGCATTTCACACCAGAACTACTTAAGGCACTCCAGTCGCGCGGTATCGAACAGGCACGGCTGACATTGCATGTTGGTGCGGGAACGTTTCTACCGGTGAAATCGGAAGACACGAGCGGGCATCGCATGCACGCTGAATGGGGTGAGATCACCGCCGAAGCCGCCGAGAAAATCAATGCTGCGCGCTCGCGCGGCGGGCGTATCGTATCGATCGGCACGACGAGCTTGCGATTGATGGAGTCGGCGGCAACTGAGGACGGGCAGGTCTTGCCGTTCGCCGGCGAAACTTCGATTTTTATCACGCCCGGATACCGATTCAAAACGGCGGATCTTCTGTTCACGAATTTTCACTTGCCGCGCTCGACCTTGTTTATGCTTGTTTCGGCTTTTGCGGGGCTTGATGTCATGAAGCACGCTTACGCCGCGGCGATTGCCGAGCGCTATCGGTTCTATTCCTATGGCGATGCGTGCCTGATCTATCGCGGGAGCCCATGAGCCGGCCAAGCTTCACATTGCTCAAGACCGATAGCGCGGCGCGGCGTGGCCAAATCCAAACCGCGCGCGGCACGATCGAAACGCCCGCTTTCATGGCATGCGCGACGGCCGCGACCGTGAAGGCCTTGTCGCCCGATCAGGTGCGCGCAACCGGCGCCGAGATCATTCTCTCGAACACCTATCACTTGATGCTCAGGCCCGGTGCGGAACGCATCCACCGCCTCGGCGGTCTCCACGAATTCATGCGCTGGGAGCGCCCGATCCTTACCGACTCCGGCGGCTATCAAGTGATGTCGTTGTCCGACCTTGCGAAGATTACGGAAGAGGGCGTCACCTTCCGCTCGCATCTCGATGGTAGGGCGCACGAGCTCACGCCGGAGCGCGCCGTGGAAATCCAGGCGCTGCTCGGTTCCGACATTCAGATGGTGCTCGATGAGTGCACGCCGTTTCCCGCGAGCGCCGAGGTTGCCGAGGCCTCGATGCAGCGCTCCATGCGCTGGGCCGAGCGGGCAAGGGCAGCTTTCGTGAAGCGCCCAGACGTCGAGGGCCTCGGCCAGTTCGGCATCATCCAGGGCGGCATCCATCCCGAGCTTCGCGAGCGCTCACTGGAGGCATTGCTGCCGCTGGATTTCGAAGGCCACGCCGTTGGCGGCCTGGCGGTTGGCGAAGGGCAGGAGGCGATGTTTACTGTGCTCGACGGGATCGTTCCGCTGATGCCACGGGAAAAGCCGCGCTATCTGATGGGCGTCGGCAAGCCGGACGACATCGTCGGCGCGGTGATGCGCG
>JBAQHC010000282.1:0-1920 GCA_049288095.1 Alphaproteobacteria bacterium
GGGTGTTCGAGGGCTGTGCGTTCAAGATTATGGAGGAGAACGAGACGCTAAGTTCGTACCGCCTCACCGCTCCCGGCCGATACGCGGAGATCTACTTCGTGACGGACTGCGAGAATCGCCAGTTGCCGGTGGCGCTGGCGTCCATGACCAGCAAATACTTGCGTGAACTGTTCATGCGGATATACAACTCATATTGGACGCATCAGGTTCCCGGGCTTTCCCCCACGGCGGGCTACTACGCCGACGGGCAGAGGTTTTACCAGGACATCCTACCGGCGGTCCGGAAGATGGGAATCGACCAGCAGACGCTTTACCGGTTTCGGTAAAGGCCGCCGGTTCGACAACGAAGGAGCCGCGTATGCCGACCCTTTTGCTGCAAACCATATTGGCGGCGGTCTTGGTGGTGATCGCGGGGCTGGCGATGATGAACCTCTTTCGGGGCTTCCGCAGTTACCTCCGGCGGACCAAGGGCGAGCCGGTGGTGCCCCTGGTGGACGTCAATCCGCCGGAACCGGTGGTCAAGACCGCCGGCGTGGAGTTGGTGGCCTGGGTGGCGATTCTCTGGGCGGTGGCCAACCTGGCCATTCTCGTCGTCTGGGCGCTGACCTTGCAGGACCGGCCGATGCTCTCCTCCGTGCCCGTCCAGTTGGCCGTCATGATCTATGCCCTGGTGGCCACGCTGGTGGGGGGGTGTGGCGGCGTGATGTTGCTGAAGCGGATGGCCTATGGCCGCCGGATGGTCGCCTGGGGGGCGGCGCTGTTCGGCATCATGAACGTGTTCGGTTTTGGCGTGTGTCTGTTCCTGCGGCAGTACGTGGACGTGTCAACGGACGTGCAGCACCTGGCTTCGGCGGCGGCGGTGGTCCTGGTCGGGCATACGCTGATCGATATTGCCATCGGCGTATCCGCCCAGCACGTCGGCCTGGCCAAGGGCCCAGGGGGACCGGAAGGGGCCGCAAGCGGCGGGGGACATTGACGCCGGGAGCCGTCGCGGCTATCCTCCTCAATCGTCGTGGGTGGAAGGAGCCTGTTCGATATGGCGGTTCAGGAATGGTCCGACAGCATCACGGTGGTCGATTTGGCCGACGACCCCCAATTCACGGATGACTTGACGGCCTTGGCGGAGGCCCTGGCCGCTGAGCCGGTGGACGTCGTCCTGAACTTCTCGACGGTCGGCTTTGTCAACAGTTCCAACCTCGCCCGCCTGCTGCGACTCCGCAAGCAACTGATCACGCACGGACGCCAACTGATTTTGTGCGGCGTCAACACGCACGTCCATGGCGTGTTCCACATGACCGGCTTGGACAGGCTTTTTAAGTCCACCCAGGACATGGCCACGGCTTTGGCAACCCTGCAATTGTCCAGCCCCCAGGGACCATCGCAGACCGACGAGGCCTAAGGCCTCTGAGTCGCTCCCTGATTGCTTTCCCCAGGCTTCAAGTTAATCGCGCCGCCGTCGTAATCCGCGGCGGCCCAGCAGACCGAAGATGCCGATGGCCAGCAGGCCCAGCGTGGTCGGTTCGGGGATGTTATCGATGTACACCTCGAGGTTCGTGTAGTTGGGGTCGAGGAGGTAGCCGTTGTTATCCATCACGTTGGGGTCGAGGCCGTAGGCCAGTTCCCACCAGTTGGGCATGCCGTCGCTGTCCGTGTCCCAGTCGGTGGGTCGGAGGGTGTAGGTGATGACCGGATACCCGCCGACCTCGTTCTGCGAGTCGATAACCATGCCGGTCAGGTTGGGAATGTTGACGTCGAACAAGCGAGTGTCCACGCTGTCGCGGTCCCAGTAGAACGCCCCGGCCTGCTCCAGGATCAGGTCGTAGGCCTCATCAGCCGTTTGCATCGTCACCGGATCCATAGCGACCTCCGAGCTGAGCTTCGTGTAGGTGCCGGTGAAAATGGACCAGCCCATGTCTATGC
>JBAQHC010000283.1:0-10891 GCA_049288095.1 Alphaproteobacteria bacterium
GTCGGATTGATTGATATGCAATATCAATCAATCCGGGTGAGGGTGGGGCCGCAAGCATTATGACCCCTCACCCTGCTGAAGTCGCAAAGCGACTTCAGCTCCCCTCTCCCACAAGGGGAGAGGGAAAGGAAGACGAGATGGCTAAATCCTATGACCTTGTGATCATTGGCGGCGGGCCCGGCGGATATAATTGCGCCATTCGCGCAGCGCAGCTCGGCATGCATGTCGCTTGCGTTGAGAAGCGTGGCGCCCTCGGTGGCACGTGCCTCAATATCGGCTGCATTCCCTCCAAAGCCTTGCTGCACGCCTCCGAGCTTTACAACGAAGTCTCGAACGGCATTGCCAAGTTGGGCGTTATCGCGACCGGTGTGAAGCTGGATTTAAACGCGATGATGGCGAGCAAAGATTCCGCGGTCGATCAACTCACAAAGGGCATTCGTTTCCTTTTCAAGAAGCACAAGATCGACGAGATCATTGGCGAAGCTAAGCTGACCGCGCCGGGCCGCGTCGCTGTTGCGCTCAAGGACGGCAGCAGCGAAGAACTCTTGGCAAAATCGATTGTGATCGCCACCGGCTCCGAAGTGATGAATGTGCCGGGCGTCGAGATTGACGAGAAGGTCGTCGTGTCGTCGACCGGCGCGCTTTCGCTTTCCAAAGTGCCGGAGCATTTGCTTGTCGTCGGCGGCGGCTATATCGGCCTTGAAATGGGCTCGGTGTGGCGGCGGCTCGGCGCGAAAGTGACCGTTGTCGAGTTTCTGCCGCGCATCACGCCGGGCCTCGACAGCGAAGTCGCCAAAGCGTTTCAGCGCGTTCTGCAAAAACAGGGTTTTGAGTTCAAGCTCGGCATGAAGGTGACGGGCGTCAAGAGGATGGCAACAGGCGTCGAAGCAACGATCGAGCCCGCAGCAGGAGGCGCCGCCGAGACCATCGCTTGCGATGTCGTGCTCGTTTCGATCGGACGCCGTCCGTACACGAATAATCTCGGGCTCGAAGCCGTCGGCGTGAAGCTCGACAACCGCGGCCGCATCGTCACGGATGAGCACTACCGCACCAATGTGGGCGGCATTTATGCGATTGGCGATGTGCGCGAAGGCCCGATGCTTGCGCATAAGTCGGAAGACGAAGGCGTCGCTTGCGCCGAGATCATCGCTGGCAAAGCCGGTCATGTGAATTACGGCGTCATCCCTTCCGTCGTCTACACAACGCCCGAGGTGGCTTCAGTTGGGCTAACCGAAGACGAAGTGAAGGCCGCCGGAATCGCTTACAAGGTCGGCAAGTTTCCGTTTACCGCGAATGCGCGCGCGCGCGTCAATCAGACGACGGAAGGTTTCGTCAAGATTATTGCGGATGCGAAGACCGACCGCGTGCTTGGCGTGCACGCCATCGGCCCCGATGTTGGAAACATGATCGGTGAAGCAGCAATTGCGATGGAATTCGGCGCTTCTGCGGAGGATATTGCGCGCACATGCCACGCGCATCCGACGCTCGCCGAGGCCATTCGCCAGGCCGCGATGGATGTCGGCGGCTGGACGATGCAGGCCTGAGGCGCGGGTTAAACGTTCCGAAACGCAGCGCTCCTAGCCTCCCCGCAACGCTGGGAGGAAAGAATGATCCGCCTCGTCTATTTGAGCGCCGCAATGCCGACGCTCGCGCAGGGCGACCTTGAGCAGATCTTGAGCGTATCGCGAGACAACAACAAGGGCTCGGGGATAACCGGGCTCCTGCTTTACGGTCGCGGCAGCTTCATTCAGGTGCTCGAGGGCGAAGCCGGCGATGTCGATGCCTGTTACGAGCGCATTTGCAGAGATCCACGGCATTCGGCTTTGCTGCCGGTTGTTCGCGAACCAATCAAAGCGCGCAGCTTCGGCAATTGGTCGATGGGCTACCGCGCGCTCAAAGGCGATGAACGTGGTCTTGAAAGCCTGATTGACATGCGTGATGCAGGCGCGCTTGGGCGCATGAAATCAAACCTGCCGGCCGTGGTTGCCGCGTTTGTCGAAAGTTTCGGCCGCGCCAATATCGACGCCTGATCACGCGCGCGGATGCGCTTTGGCATATTGCTGAAGCAAATGCGTGGGATCGACCTCGGTATAATTCTGCGTCGTCGACAACGACGAATGACCCAGCAATTCCTGAATCGTCCGAAGATCCGCGCCGGAGCGTAAGAGATCGGTCGCGAAGGCGTGGCGCAAAGCGTGTGGCGTCGCCGTCTCGGCGAGACCCAGGCTGCCACGCATGTGCGCCATGCGCCGCTGCACGATGCGCGGATTGAGAGCGCCGCCTTTTTCGCCGCGAAACAGCGGCGCGTCCGCCTTCAGCTCGAACGGCAATTTGGCGCGATAATCTTTCAGCGCCTCTCGTATGACCGCGAGCAGCGGCACGCGGCGCAATTTGCGCCCTTTGCCGGAAATCTCGAGCGCTTCGCGCCCATCCGCAGTCTCGGCTTTAAGGCCGAGCGCTTCGGAGATGCGCAGGCCCGCGCCATAAAGCAAAAGAAAGATCGCCGTATCGCGCGATACGATCCACGGCTGCGCATCGCTCGCGCTGGTATCGGCGATCAAGCTTTCTGCCGCCGCAGTTGGCACCGGGCGCGGCGGCGGGCGTGAAAACTTCGGCGCTTTGATCTCGGCAATCGCCGCATTGCGGCCAAGCCCGGCGCGGTCGAGGAAGCGATAGAAGGATTTGACGCTCGAAAGTTTTCGCGCACGACTCCGGGGACTGACTTCGGCTGACGCGAGATGGCTGAGCCATGCGCGAAATTCCGAGACTGTCAGATCAAGAAGCATCTTGAGCGTGGGCTCACGGGTCTCATGCTCGCGCAAGAACTGGATAAGCTCGCCGATATCCGCAAGATAGGCCTTCGCCGTAAGCGCCGAAGTGCGGCGCTCCGCCGTCAAATGCGCCTTGAACGCTTCAAGCGCCTGCACTAACTGTGACTGTGCGCGCTTTACCAACGCCGTCCTCTCGTACAACCTCCCCCTTGTGGGGAGGTCGAAACGCGAAGCGTTTCGGATGGGGGTTATCGGGTTTGCAACTCTTGAAAGAGTCTGTGACTCAACCCCTCACCCTAACCCTCTCCCACAAGGGGAGAGGGGATTCAAGAGCCGGGCGGCAGATCAAGCCAGAGCTTGACGCCGGATTCGACAAGGCGCGCCAAAAACGAATAGCGATGCAGGCCAATGCTCTTCGAGAACCGTCCGCTCGCTTTTGAGCCAATTGCGAGCAATCCCGCCGGTGCCGCGGCGGTAAAAGTCAATCGCGCCGCAACATAGGACCGCACCACGCCCTTGGCGCGCGGAAAGAGCGGGGCATCACCCGAAGCTGCGCCCACTTTGACATCGCTCCCCGCGCCGAGCAGACGCTCAACTGCGCCATGCGCGATCAATTGGATCGGCCCTCCGGCGCGCGCTGCCGCAAGCTCGATACCGCTCGATGCACCGGCCGGCCGCTCGATATTGAGCGTCACGACACTCGCGCCGAGAATTGGCGCCAAATCATTCGTGATGACGGAGATCAAAGCTTCGAAGCTGCGCGCGCCGGAAATCGCAAGTGCAGCCTTTTGCACGCGCCGCTCATCGAGCGCATCGGCCGCGATGGCTTGACGAATCTTGTCCTCGCGCGCCTCGCGCTCCAGGTCTCGCGCCCGCAAGCGCTCGATCATGAAGCTCTGAAGATCAACGACATTGTGTCCCCGGCGGTGCGCCGGCGGCGTTAGAAGCGAAAGAAGCTCGCGGTCGTCATCGAGCGCATCGGGGTTCGCGCGCAGGAACGCCTTTAACGCATCAATGCCCACGGAATGGGAGGAAGGCACGTCGCGCGTCACAATCCCGGGAGGTTGGCGCGGCGGCTTTTCCATGCGGCCCTCAGCGCTTTAGAATCGACTGGCCGGTCTTGGCCCAGTCGGCGGTGAAAGCAGCAAGTCCCTTATCGGTCAGCGCGTGTTTGACGAGCTCGCGCAAGATTGCCGGCGGAATAGTCGCGACATGGGCGCCAATGAGCGCGGCCTGCTTGACGTGATCGGCCGTACGGATCGAGGCCACCAAGATCTTGGTGTTCAGGCCCTCGTAGTGATCATAGACTTGCTTGATGTCGGCGATGAGCTGCATGCCGTTTTCGCCGATATCGTCGAGCCGGCCAACGAATGGCGAGACATAAGTTGCGCCCGCTTTGGCGGCGAGCAGCGCTTGATTGGCCGAGAAGCACAGGGTGACGTTGACGCCGATGCCCTCGTTCACGAGCGCGCGGCAGGCCTTGAGCCCGTCCCAGGTGAGAGGGACTTTGACGACGATATTGGAGGCAATGCGCGCGAGGCGCTGGCCCTCCTCAATCATATTCGCGGCATCGAGCGCCGCAACTTCGGCGCTGATCGGCCCCGGGACGAGCTTTGAGATTTCGCGCAAGACCTCGAAGAAATCGCGGCCCGATTTCGCGACAAGCGACGGATTGGTCGTAACGCCGTCGAGCAGCCCGCTTGCCGCAAGCTCGCGAATCTCGTTGGTATCGGCCGTGTCGACGAAAAATTGCATGGCACTCTGTCTCGTGACTGGCTTCACTCTAGAATAAGCAAGGCGCGCCTTCCAGCATTAGCGAGCGCACACCGCCGGAATTTCAATGCAGCCACCCGCCACTCTTGACAACGCTCCACAAGCAAATGCGCGCGCCGCCACTCGCGCTGGAAGCGAGGAAACCGCGTTCGTTGAGGTTGTTGTCGCAACGCCGGTAGCTGGCCGGTTCACTTATCGATCGAGTCAGAATCGCTTGGAGCGTGGCGCAATTGTGGCCGTGCCGTTCGGCCAACGCTTGGAACTCGGCTTAGTTGTGAGCGAACCGTCGCCAGATGCGCCGAAAGATGTCGCGGCCGGAAAAATTCGTGATGTCGAGCATCGCTTCGAAACGCCGCCGCTCAAATCCGAGCTCGTCGACTTTACCCTTTGGGTTGCGCGCTACACCTGCTCACCACCAGGCGGCGTGCTGCGGCTTGTGTTGCGCTCTCGCGGCGCGATCGAACCACCGCCCATGGAGACCTGGTATCGCCACGCTGAAACAGTGCCGGACGTGCGAATGACGCCGGCGCGCGAACGCGTGCTCGCAATTGCTAGCGATGGATTGGCCCGTCATCCGCAGGCGCTCGCAGAAGAAGCAGGCGTTTCGAGCGCGGTGATCAAAGGACTCATCACGAACGGTGCGCTGATCGGTGAATTTCGCCGCGCCGATCCAGCGCCGCCCAAACCCGATCTTTCGCGCGCGGCGGCAACGCTCTCCGCTGCGCAAGAGCAAGCAGCAGGCGCGCTCAAATCCGCCGTCGATGCGAACACACATGCGACCTTTCTCCTCGACGGCGTCACCGGCTCCGGCAAGACCGAGGTCTATCTCGAAGCGATTGAGGCGGCGCTCAAAGCGGGCAGGCAGGCATTGGTGCTGGTCCCGGAGATCGCGCTGACGCAGCAATTTCTCGGGCGTTTTGAATCGCGCTTCGGCTGCCCGCCGGTCGAATGGCACTCGGACATAACAAGCCTTGAGCGCCGCAGGGCCTGGCGCGCAGTCGCCGAAGGAACCGCCTCGGTTGTCGTCGGCGCGCGCTCCGCGCTGTTTCTGCCCTTCGCCAAGCTTGGGCTGATCGTGGTCGATGAGGAGCATGATCAAAGCTACAAGCAAGAAGACATGCTGCTCTACAATGCACGCGATATGGCAATTGTGCGCGCGCGCCTTGCCGGCGTGCCGATCATCCTCGCCTCGGCAACGCCATCTCTCGAAAGCGACGTCAATGCGCGTGCGGGGCGCTATAAGCGCCTCTCGCTGCCTGAGCGTCATGGCGGCGCGCTCGAGCCAAAGGTCGCGACGATCGACCTGCGCAAGACACCGCCTGAGCGCGGCAAATTCCTATCGCCGCCCATGATCGCGGCTTTGCGCGAAACGCTGGAGCGGAAAGAACAATCGCTTCTGTTCCTCAATCGCCGCGGTTATGCACCGCTTACGATTTGCCGCGCTTGTGGCCATCAGCTTGTCAGCCCACATGCTTCGACCTGGTTGGTCGAGCATCGATTCCTGAATCGCTTGGTCTGCCATCAAACCGGCTTTTCGATGCCCAAGCCCGACAAATGTCCCGCTTGCGGCGCGCCCGATAGCCTTGTCGCCTGCGGACCGGGCGTTGAGCGCGTTGAAGAAGAAGCGCATGCACTGTTTCCCGAAGCGCGCATTGCGGTCATTTCCAGCGATCTCCTCTACGGCCCAGCGGCTGCCCAACAATTCTTTGAAGCCATGCGGCTGGGTGAGATCGACATTTTGATCGGCACGCAAATCGTCGCGAAGGGCCACCACTTCCCCAATCTTACGCTTGTCGGCGTTGTCGATGCCGATCTCGGCTTGACCGGCGGCGATTTGCGTGCGGCGGAGCGCACCTTTCAGCTCTTGCATCAAGTCGGCGGCCGTGCTGGGCGCGCCGAACGGCCGGGCCGCGTGCTTCTGCAAACCTATATGCCCGAGGCACCCGTGATGCGCGCGCTCGCATCCGGCGACCGCGATGCGTTTCTCATCGAGCAAGCGAGCGAGCGCGAAGCGGCGATGATGCCGCCTTTCGGGCGATTGGCATCCGTAATTTTGAGCGGCCGCGCCGAAGCCGACACGCTCGCGTTCGGCCGCAAACTGATCGAAGCGGCGCCCGCCAGCGATCAGGTGCGCATTTTCGGGCCCGCGGTTGCGCCGATTGCGCTGGTGCGCGGGCGGCACCGCGCGCGGCTTCTTGTGAAGGCGCCGCGTAACTTTAATCTTTCGGCTTACATGTCGGCATGGCTTGATGACATGAAACAACTTGCCGGCCTGCGCTTTCAGATCGACATCGATCCCCATAGCTTTTTGTAGTTCTGGCGTGACGCGGTACGCTGCTCCTCTCCCGCGGGGAGAGGATGGGTGAGGGGTTTTCCGCAAACCGCAGAGCTTGTCTTGAACCCCTCACCTGGCAATGCGGGTTGCAATGCATATGGTGTCCTCTCCCCGCGGGAGAGGACGAAGCAGTGGCCCCTATAGCGATCATGACTCCTGAACACGCAAAGCTGCTGACTGAAATACGCGGGCTCGCGCGGCCGAGCCATCGCGAGAAACAAATCAACGATTCCTACGGCGGCAGCGGCCGGCCGTTCTACAACGTGTCGGTGCCCGATCGCCGCGCGATCGCCAAGCGCTGGCTCGCCGCGCACAAAGCCGCGCCGGTCAAAGAAATTTGCGAAACGATCGAAAGCCTGTTCGAGGGCGAGTCGCATGAGGAAAAAACGCTCGCCTGTTTATTTCTCGCGATGAGCGCACCCATACGCGCAAGCGTAAAACCAAAAGACATCGAGCGCTGGCTCGGCAAGCTCAATGGCTGGGCTGAAGTGGATTCGCTCTGCCAAAACGTCTTTACCGATGAGCTCTCGAGCGATTGGCCCAATTGGCAGAAGCTGATTGCCCGGCTTTCGAAATCCAAAGACATCAACAAGCGCCGCGCTTCGCTCGTGCTGCTCACCCGGCCCTCCGCCGTCTTCCGAGACGCGCATTTTCGCGACGAAGCTTTTGAAGTTATCGAGCGCCTGCAGGCGGAGCGCGACATTCTCATCACCAAGGCGGTCTCCTGGTTGTTGCGCTCAATGACAACGCATCACCGCAAGGCGGTCGCGGCTTTTATGAAAGCGAATGCCGAAATGCTGCCGAAAATCGCCATCCGCGAAACCAACACGAAGCCGAAAACAGGGACGAAGTCCGGGCGCAATAAGCGCGCGGCGGCATAAGCTTCAGCCGCCGAAGAAGGTGCGGTACAAGAAATGCCCGGGTGTGAATGCGAAGCCACCGCCGCCGAAGACCGCGCCTATATAGACAGCCGTCATCCACCGCTGATGACCGACGATGTTCCCGCGCATTGCGCACCAGATCCCGAGCGCGAGCATGATGGTAATCGCCGGGATGAAGAGATGGCTGAAAGCGAAACCACCGCCCGGCTCGCGGATGAAAAAGGAGCAGGTTACAGTTGCGAGCATGAGAGCGACGAAGAGATAACCGAGCGAGCGGTGCAATGGAGTGCCCTTCGGTAAAGCGAGCTGCACCGCGCCGAGCGGCACCGTCGATAGGATTGTCACGACATGCAGCTTGACCACTGGCGGCGCGTTAAAAAAAGGCGTCAGGTCCACGAGCGAGCCGTGTTCACGCGCGGATCGCCGAATATGCCGCCTTCTCGAACGCGATCGTGCCCGCGATGCCGGGGATGCGTGGTATTCCGCCCGCACTCATCGCGCCTGGTTGTGGCGGCATCGGCAGACACTCTTGCAGCCAGATCAAAGTCGTTTCTTGCTTGGGATCGTTTTGCCACCAGCCGCCGAAGGCGCCGCCCCAGCCATAAGTGCCGGCCGCTCCTGCGCCCTGCCCCGTCGCCTCATAGGCCTTGGAATCCTCGACGGTCATGACGCCATAGCCGTAACCTTGCGCTTTCCAGTTGGTGACCGCCGATGGTAGTTGGCGCTGCGCCTCCGTGATGTGGTTGCTCGTCATGCGAGCGACGGTCTTTTCCTTCAAGACGCGCACGCCATTCACTTTGCCGCCACCCATCAGCATGCGCGCGAAAGTGAGATAATCGTCTGCGGTCGTCAGCAGCCCTTGTCCACCCGAAGTGTAAGCGGGTGGGCTATCCGCAACCACGGACTTGATTGGATTCGGCATGAAGTTTCCCGGCGACGGCGAAATGCACGTCGCAGCGCGGCGCGCGCGCTTTTCCGGCGGCACCCAGAAGAACGTGTCTTTCATTCCGAGCGGACCCAAAAGAAGATCTTGCATCGTCGCGCCCAAAGCCTGGCCTTGCAGGCGCGCGATAATGAACCCGAGCACATCGATCGAATGGCCGTAACTGAAGCGCTCGCCTGGCGCTGACACGAGCGGAAGCGCAGCGAGCGTCTTCAGCCATTCATCGGGGGTTAGCGGGCTGTCGAGCCCGAAACCTATCTTCTGCAGCAGCGCACCGCCAATCGGGCCCGGCGCGATAAAGCCATAGGCAAATCCCGCGCGGTGCGTCATCAGCTCTTCAATTGTCGCGGCGCGCGGCGCGGGGATTGTGTCGTCGAGGGGACCATCGGGCTTCTTGAGCACGCGCATATTCGCGAACTCGGGCGCCCACTTCGTAATCGGATCGTCGAGCTTGATCTTGCCCGCATCGACAAGCGTGAGCGCGGTTGCGACCGTGACCGGCTTGCTCATCGAGGCGATGGCAAAAATCGTGTCGTGCGTCATCGGCAGCTTCTGCTGGGGATCGCGCATGCCAAGCGTATTCAGCTGAACAAGCTCGCCCTTGTGCCACAGCACCGTGAGCACCCCTGGGATGTCGCCGCTATCGACCGCGCCTTGCGCGACTGCCTTGGCGGTCAAGAGCCCTTCCGCGGAAGGACCTCCGCCCGTCTTAGCCCGTGCCGTTGCGCCAATCGCCCCAAAGGCCAGGGCCGAGCCCAACCAGGTCCGGCGTGTCATCCCCAACATCCTTATGCCCCTTATTTGATAGTTTAATTATAAAATAATATATCTATTAAATAGTCAAGCAGAATGGCTGGACATGACGAATCTTGAGCTTTCCCCACGCCGGCGCCCCAAGGGCGACAAGCGGCAGCGCACGCGCGCTAAGCTGGTTGAGGCGACACGCGCGCTCATTCGCGAGCAGGGCTATGAGAAGACGACGCTTGCCGGCATCGCCGCGCGCGCCGGCATGACGACCGGCGCGATCTACGGCAATTTCAAAAACCGCGAAGATCTCTTCATGGCCGTCGGCGAGATTGCAGGCGCACCCATCGTGCCGAAACTAACGCCGGGCATGAGCTTGGCTGAAGAGATGCGTGCACTAGCGGAAGCGGTGATCGAAGCAATCCCACAACGGCGCGCGGCTGCGGTCGGCATGCTTGGGTTTCACTCATACGCGCTGACGCACGAGGATTTTCGCGCGCGCGTCGTTGCCGCGACCAAGGAGATCTATGACCGCTTCAGCGCTGGTTTGCGCACCTATCGATCCGAGCGCGAATTGCCGATGCCGGCGGAATACTATGTGGCGGTCGCGCACGCCCTGACTGACGGACTCTTGCTTCATCGCTTCCTCACGCCGGAACTCGTGCCCGACGAAGTGATCTACGCCGCCTTCGCCGCACTGGCGGCCGCCGCCCGCGCGCGGGACTGAAGGTCGCGCCGCATCAGGGGTTTGTTGCGCCGAAAAACCGCATGTGTTAGGAGGAGCGCGCGTTTGGCCGGGGGTCGTCCTCTCCCGGCCAGTTTCATAATAAAATCAAGGGCTTGTCTCAAGACCCGGCGGGCGCGACCACTCCTTCATGTCGCCCCTGCCGCCCGAGGGGACCGGGTGCGCGAAACGCGGGGCTTAAGAAGGTTGTTGAGACGCGCCTTAGGAGACGTGCCTCAAGTGCTGGAAGCCACCTCTATCGTCACGGGCCTGCACGGCCGCTACGCGACGGCGCTTTATGAGCTTGCCGCCGATAACGGCGCGGTCCCTGCCGTCGAAAGCGATCTGCGCGATTTGAAGCGCGCGATCGAAGCGAGCGCCGATCTGAAACGCCTCATCAAGAGCCCCGTGTTCAGCCGCGAAGCGCAATGGAAGGCGCTCGACATCATCACGCAGCGCATGCGCCTTTCCGATCTCACGCGCCGTTTCATCGGCGTCATCACGCATAACCGCCGCCTATTCGCGCTCCCCCACATCATCGAAGATTTCTTCAAGCTCGCTGCGCATTTCCGCGGCGAGCTCGCGGCGATCGTCACCAGCGCGCGCCAGCTGAGCAGCGCGCAAGTGAATTCCATCAAGGCAGCGCTGAAATCGGCGCTCGGCCAAACCATCACTTTGTCGGAGTCGGTCGATGACAGCCTGCTCGGCGGTCTTATCGTC
>JBAQHC010000284.1:0-2067 GCA_049288095.1 Alphaproteobacteria bacterium
CGTCTACTGCACTGAGCTCAACCGTCGGCTCAAAGCTCTGCATACGGATAAAGATGGGCTGAGGGAAGTGGTTGGGGCGCTCGACCGCGCAACCGACCGCGCGCAGGCAAGCATCTCCGAGCTCAAAACCCTCGGCGCGGCGGCCGCCAACGATCTTAAGGCCGAGCGCGAGCGTGCCGATGCTTTGCTTGAAGAGCTGAAGCTGATGATCGGCTCGGCCGATCGCGTCGCCAATCGCTTGGCAGATTTGCGCGGCACGCCGCCCAATGCCGAGCCGCGCGCCGTCACCGTGGTCAAGGAGCCGCCGTCCGGCGATATGTTCCAAGCCTTGCGGCAGGCGCGGTGAGGGCGGGATGACGCGCGCGTTTCGCATTTTGCCGGTGCTGCTCGTCGCCATGCTGGTGATGACGGGCTTGCAAGCGCTGAAATTATGGACGGGATTTGTGGCGATCGGCGCCGCGCAAGCGCAGGATGGCGATGCCGCGAAGAAGCTTTCCACGCCTGCGCCGCCCGCATCCGCGCCGCCCGCGCCCGCAGCGGCAGATGCTTCAACTTCGTCGGCCGCGCCGTCGGCGCAAGCAGCGGGCGTAACCGGATCGACCGGTGCTGACGCAACCGCGCCGACTCCGGCACCTGTGGCTGAAGAGAAAGACGCGAATATTCCGGCACTCGCGCCGCAAGATAATCCTCCGCCCGCGCCGGCGGCGGTCGCGAGCACGCAACCCGCGCCGCAACCGGTCGTGAAGCAAGAGCGGCCCAAGATTCCGGGCGAAGCAGATTTCATGAGCGCTTCCGAGATCGAAGTGCTCACGAGCCTGACCAAGCGGCGCGAGGAGCTCGACAAGCGCCAAGCCGAGCTCGACATGCGTGAGAAGCTCCTGATGGCGACCGAGCAGCGGCTTGATCAAAAGCTCGCCGAGATCAAATCGATCCAAAGCGTGATCCAGTCAGCCGTCGGCACACTCAACGACAAGCAGCAGAAAGAGATCGCGAGCCTCGTGAAGGTCTATGAGAACATGAAGCCGAAGGACGCGGCGGCGATCATGCAGGATCTCGACCGCACGATCCTCTTAGAGGTTGCCTCGCGCATGAAAGAGGCCAAGATGGCGCCGATCCTCGCCGCCATGGAGCCCTCCAAAGCACGCGAGATCACCGTGCTGCTTGCCAAGCGCAACGAGATCCCCGGCCAAAGCGGCTGAAGATCAGGCAGCGGTCGCGAATTTGATCTCACCCTCGGTGAGCTTGCGTCTCTTCTTGTGGCTGATCGTTACGTCGTGGCCAAGCTTGGTTAGAAATCGCAGGAGACGCTCGATCGAGAATCCGCTGATCTTTCCGTTCATGAGTGCCGAAACCTTAGGTTGTTTCAGGCCCAATAGCTCGGCAACTTGAACCTGAGTTAAGCCGCGCTCCTCGATTGCTCTGACAACGCGCAGTGCAATCATGGCCTTGAGCTCAAGGCCATCGGCATCAGCGAGCCCGAGATCTCGGAACACATTGCCGCTACTCTTGGCAACTTTAATTTTCAGCGCGCTCGTCACTTTATCTTCCCTCAGCATGCGCCCTCGCTGCTTTCAGCCGAGCGCGGATTAACTCCATATCAGGCTTTGGCGTTTCGCTGGCCCGTTTCGACTTCTTCTGGAAAGCATGCAGAATGTAGATACGTTCACCCAGCGTCACCGCATAGACCGCCCTATACGTGCTGCCGCTGTGATCCTCCCGGATCTCGTAGACGCCGGCCATCTCCTCGCCTCGGAGCTTCTTTTGTTGCGGCGGCACGTCGCCTTTCCTGAACTCTGAGAAGCGCGAAGCCGACGTCCTGCTGTACCTTCTTCGGAAACCGGCGCAAGTCAGTCTTGCTGCTCGCAACCCAATATAGCTCGCGCCGCATTATCTATATCCCTAAATGGGTATAGTCAAGAGATCTGCCACGAAGCATCGGTTCTGGCCCAGACAGCTGCCAACCAAACCGCCAATCCTTAACAGCGAATTAACCGTTAGGCGGCCCTAATTGGGCCACCGGTCCTTATGCTCCCCCTCCCTCTGGGAGGGGTTAGGGGAGGGATAGCC
>JBAQHC010000285.1:0-11512 GCA_049288095.1 Alphaproteobacteria bacterium
ACATTAACCCGGTCGAGGAAGACGTTTTTCAGCGCCTCCTGCCATGAGCAGATCGACAATGGATAATAGGAAAGCGGCCGATAGTCCGCATTGAGGACGAGCGCGGGGCAGGAATCGAGATGTCTAACGCCTGCCGCCTGCACTATGCCGCCCTCCACGTTCGTGTGGAGGCATGCTGCCTATCTGTCACGCCGCTTGGCATAGCTTACCCACTCCTTAAACCCCGAGACTGCCGCGAAAGCAGCGCGGGAATCAAGCAATTGAACCACGTGAAGCTTGCCAATCGGCTGATTCCCACTCGCAAAACTATACTACATTCTGTGTGAAAGAACCGCGAAGGCCCAGCCCGTGGGCTCTTAGCGCAAGGGCTCCGATGACAACGCTGGCGCAAAGGCGCCCGACAGGGCCGCGGCAAGGAACTTCACGCCCTCCGCCAGCCCCACCTGATCAATGCCGTGCCCGAGCCCCTCACGAGTGTGAAAAAGCACGGGCACGCCCGCGGCGCTCAAGGTTTCGGCCGCCGCATAACTCGCCTCGACCGGTAAGGTCATATCCGCATCACCATGAATAAGCAGCACCGGCGGGCGGCACCTGATTTCAGAAAGGAGATATTCCGGCATCGCCAGCAAACCTGAATAACCGAGGATCGCCGCCAGCGCCGGGCGCCTGAGGCCCACATGAAGTGACATCATCGTGCCTTGGCTGAATCCGACGAGCGCAAGCCGCGTTGGCGGCAATGAATAACGCTGAAGCTCCAAGTCGAGGTATTGGTTGAGCGCCGGCGCAGCGCTTTGAACGCCCGCCGCCAGGAGGTGCGCATTCATGCGCGTCAAGCCGAACCATTGGCGGCCGGCAGGATTTTGTTCGCACGGATTGGGCGCGTGCGGTGAAGCAAAAGCCGTGTTGGGCAAAAGCTCCTGCCACATCTGACCAATCGCGATGAGATCATTGCCGTCCGCGCCATAGCCGTGAAGAAACACGACCAGCGAATTGGCTCTGCCGGTCAAAGGCGCAAGGCGCGGCCCATCGATCATCCGTTCAGCCAGCTGAGGTCTCCTGATTACGATCTGCGGCGCTGCCGGACGCCGGCGCGCCATTGTTTCGCAAGCGGCACAGCGCCTAGTACCTTCTCGACGATAGTGTCATCGATTCGCGGGTGAAACAGCGCCATTAAAGCTTCTCTGACAGTGGGCATCGCCGCATCGGTTGAGGTGCGAGTCAAGCTGCCCGCGGTCGGCGCAGTGCCGGTCTTCAGCACGCGATAGTACCAGCCGGTGCGTCCGCTCACAGTCATGCGCGTTGCCATGTCCTGGCGCCCGGTAAGCATGACGAACTTGTAGCACGGCGCGCGCGGCTGACTGACTTCGAGCTCGACATCACCCCAAACAAATTTGTCGCCGATCCTGATCTCGCCTTCGGTAGCGCCGGTAACGGTGAGGTTTTCGCCGAAGGAAGCGAGCCCGGCCGCAAATCCCCCAGCGCTCTGCCACCACGGCCAGTGATCCACCGGGTAGGCGTAAACCGCTTTGTCGATGCCGCCATGCACGGTCAAGTCGGATTGCTGATCGCCGAGAATGTTGAGCGCATCGACCGCAATCGCCGGGACAGAGAGCGGCGTTTTGCGAATGCTGCTGATGACGCGTTCGCCTTGCCATTCGCCCAGCGGCGCAGGCAATCCGACACTGGTCGCCAGGAGATTTAGCGTAAGAGGCACGGGGGTGAACTTAGTCGGGATGGGCAAATTTGCAACTCTACAAACTTTGCGTTGGAATGCTCTGAGGATCTTGCGGGAGAGTCGTCTTTGAGCTTGATCGATGAGCGCGTGCGGCTCGCCCGACTGGGGCAAAATCCGTTTGCAATCACCCAGATGCCATCGGGCTGGCTTGTAATCGGTGATGTTCAGCCACTGCCCGGCTATTGCCTTCTGCTAGCCGACCCTGTTGTTCCGAGCATCAATGATCTTACGAATGAGGCGCGCATCCAATATTCGCTCGACGTGATTCGGATCGGCGATGCATTGCTGGCGGCAACGGGCGCCTATCGCATCAATTACGAGACACTCGGCAATTCCGAGCCGGCGCTGCACACCCACATCGTGCCGCGCTACATGAGCGAGCCCGAAGCAAAGCGCCGCCAACCGGCATTTATGAGCTATGACTGGTCAGCATCGCGCAAATATACACCGGAACTTGACAGCCCGCTCGTGACGAAACTGCGCGCGCTGCTCGCAGTATGAGAAAGCTCGTCACACGATTTGCGCCCAGCCCGTCTGGCCCCCTTCATCTGGGGCACGCCTATGCCGCGATTGTCGCGCATGAAGCGGCGCGCGCGAGCGGCGGACGCTTCCTCGTAAGGATCGAAGATCTCGACGCCAGCCGATCGCGCGAGGCGTATGAGGCAGCGATCTTGGATGATCTCTCTTGGCTCGGACTTTCCTGGGACGAAGCGCCCATTCACCAGTCCTTGCGCAATCATGCCTATGCGGAGGCCCTTTCACGCCTCGACGCGCTTGGCCTCGTCTATCCTTGCTTCTGCACGCGGCGTGAAATCGCCACCGAAATCGCAGGTGTTGGGGCCGCGCCGCATTTGGACGAGCAAGGCGAGCTGCCGCCGCGCTATCCCGGCACGTGCCGATCGCTCAATCCGGCGGAGCGCGAGCAGCGCGTTGCGGAAGGCGGACCACACGTATTGCGGCTCGACTGTTCTGCTGCGGTTGCTCATGCCGCCGCGCACGGCAAATGGCCCGCTCAGTTCATCGAGGCTTGGGCGGCGGGCACGGCTCCCCAAGTGACACTCGCGCAGCCCAAGCTTTGGGGCGATATCGTCCTTGCACGGAAGGATGCGGCGGCAAGCTATCATCTCGCTGTCGTCGTCGACGATGCGTTTTCGCAAGTGAATGCCGTTACGCGAGGGGAAGACCTGTTGGCTGCAACGCATATCCAAGTGCTCTTGCAGCGCTTGCTCGATTTGCCAACGCCCGCCTACGGCCATCATCCGCTCGTGCGCGATGATGCAGGCAAACGCCTCGCTAAGCGCGATCAATCAAGAGCGCTTTCGCATCTCCGGGCTGCCGGCTGGGACGGTGCGCGCGTGCGCGCCGCGCTGCCGCCCTTGCCCGACATCGCTCGGCTCATCGAGGCAGAAGAAGTCACCAATCGCTGAGCCCGTCGAAATTGCGAAAGCCCGCAGCCTTGGCCCAAGCGCTCCACTCGTCGCGCAGATGCCCCGTGAAAGATGGACTATTCGCGCCCTGCCCGAGACCCACAATCTCAAGCTCCGAGCATCCGCGATAAGGCGCCGAAGTGGGGTGCGGCAAAGAATCGTTCCGGTCTTTGAGCCGCGCATATTCTGAATCCTCGACGCCGTCGCTCACCAGAATGACTGTCGTGTCCATCTTCGAGCAATCGACAAACTCTGCCATGTCTTCGAGAAAGGGCACGATATTGGTGCGGTCCTGCGATTGCAGCGTTCCATCGCGCACGAGCTTGGGCACATTGGAGATGATCTCTTGCACGAGAGCGGCGACAGCTACCGGCTTCTCATCACGCTGCGAGGAAACTTGGCGGTCGATGCGCAGATTGTTCCTCTGGCCAGAATAGCTGCCGAAGGTTCTGATCATCACAACCGAGGCCATCGGCAACTTCTTGATGTCCTCGGCAACGAGCTCGGCGGCTGCACCGGCATAGGTCGCATTGGTGATCAGCGGATTGGACGTTGAGAGATCAAGGCCAATGATGACGCGCTCAGGAGGACCGTTATTGTTTTCCGCGATTGCATCATCAGCGAGTGAAGCGCGAGCCGTGCTCGATGCGGCGACCAACAAGAGCGCGCCAGCGAAAGACGTTAAACGCCGTACCGAGAACCGCATCCTTTAGCCTCTCAAGAAACGAGCCAGCGGCGAGAACATCGCCACTGGCTCCCTGATCCATCAATTGCCGTTCACGCCGACTCGGCTTTTCGCTCGGAAGAATCGGCCGCAAGCGGAAAGACGTTGTCGGATGAGGCCGAAGGCAAGCCCCGCTCATCGGCGAGGCGGCGGTCTTCAATCACGCCGCCATCGCGGATCTGCCGACGCCCGGCAACGAGGTTCCTGACAAAGCCGAACGGGCTGCCGCCCAATCGCTCTTCTGGATTGTAGCCAAGCGATTGACGAAGCTCCTCGCTCGGCAGGCGATCGGCGATGACCTCGGCGCTCCACTCGGAGCGCGCCTCGGCGAGCTCGGTGCGCATCTCGTTACGCAAGTCTTCAAATTTGGGACCGGCGACGTTTAGCGGGTTCGAATCGCGATCGTGCAATCCTTCCATATAGCCCGCGGAAAATTCCGAGAAGAAGCGCTGCATCAGACCTTCGCGATAGCCAGGGTCACCGATCAGGCGCTGGGCGTGGAAGATGCGCTGGCGCTGATCTGCGAGATCCTTCCGCGTGCGCGGTCGCCATTCTCCTTTGCCAAGCGCCCAATAGGCAACGCCGCGCACGCCAGTTGGCATGGCATGCTCTGGGTGCTCGGGCGAGATGCCGCCGAACAACGCGTTGAACGAGCGCAGCGAATAGTGCATGCACAGCGCGCCGACCGACGAGACAAAGAGGAAGATCAGCGAGAAGGTCGCGAAGAACACGACCGTGCCCATAGTGGCGAAATCGAAGCCCTCGATCTTCTTCCAGAGATCAGTCTTCTTTGTTGTACCGATCACGTCGCGAAGCTTTGCAACGCGCGGCTCATCGCTCGCAGCGCGCGACCTTGCCGACTTGCTTGAGCGCGATCGCGCATCATCGACAGCGCTTGTCGGGCGCAGGCCGAGGCCCGAAAGGATTTGATCGTTGGAAACAGTCGGCGCGACGTCGCTTGCGTCGACCACCTTTCCCGCAATTGTTGAGCCGGCGGGCAGCACGGACTTTGTGGCCAGGAAGCCGAGCCCGATCAGCATGCCGATAACCATCACGCCGATCGCGACCATAAAGGTGCCGCGGATGACTTTGCCCAGAACACCCGGCGCGCTGATCAAGAAGTGAATGGCGAGCACGGCAAAGAGCACTTGCAGGCTCTTGAACATGACATTGTCTTTGAGCGACTCAGGAACCTGCAGAAATTTGTTCTGGTAAATCGTCGTCCAGAAATCGTGCAGGATCTTATAGTCGACGGTGAGTGCGAGGCACAGGATGGCAAAGCCGCCAAAAGCCAGCAGGGCGAGAGAAATATTGCGAAACAGATCGTTCGAGCGCCGCTTCACAACATCCGCACGCTGATCAATCGTGTGGAGCGCCGAGTTGAGCCGTCCATGATAAACCTGCGCTTGATCATCGAGGAACTCGCGCGTGACGCGCCGGCCCCTTAGCCCCATGTCGTAGCCAGTCTCACGAATTGATCTCTTCTCGCGCGGCGACATTCCGGCCGGCGAGTAAAACTCGTCATGCACATTCGGATAATGCGTCGGACGAAACGCCATGGTGCACCCCACCTTAGAGCCGGGCGGGGCTCACTCGACGCCACACGCTCGGCGACAAACCCCGCACACGCACCAAGCGAGTAAGCATAATCACGAGAGAGTTCGTCGTACCAGCGCTTTTTTGGCTGAATTCAGCGCGTTTTGGCGGTTCAAAACTACTCCTTTGGGCGGGAGTTTTTGGGATTTTACAACCATGGACGATCGCTTGATACGCGAGGCCCCAAGCTAAGAGGCTGGGACTATGAATTGCAGAATCTCGTCAAGCGCGCCGTGATTGTAGGTCTCCATGTGGCCGGAGCCGGAATAGGAGACAAAGCGCTTAGGTTCGCTTGTTGCGGCCGCGAAAAGTTTTCGGCCAAAGCGAATGGGCACTATGCCATCCGCTTCGCCATGCACCACCAGAAGCGGCGCTTCCACCTTGTCGATATATCGCGTGGATTCGTAACGTGCCTTCATGAGCTGGCGTACCGGCAGATACGGAAATCGCCACGAGCCGATGTCGACCAGCGAGCTGTAGGGCGCCTCCAAAATCAGCGCGCGCGGCTTGCGCCGTGTCGCAACCTGCACTGCAACACCGGTGCCGAGCGACTCGCCGTAAAGCACGATGTCTTCGGGTTGAACGCCGAGCGAGACCAGATAGTCCCAGGCGCGATGCGCGTCGGCGATATTGTCGGGCTCAGAAGGCACGCCCGTGCTGCCGCTATAGCTCCGATAGCTCATGATGAAGAGGCCAATGCCGGCCTTGCGGTAAAGCTCGAAGCGCGGCGCGCGATCGATAAGGCCGCCGCCATTGCCGTGGAAGTAAAGCAGCGTCGGCTTACCCGGCTCGGCTGGCCCGTGCCAGGCGACAAGCTCGGCGCCATCCGGCGCCTTCATCACATGCTCTTGAACATGGCCAAGGCCCAGGCTCGCCGGCGGAATGCGCCGCCTGTCGGGGATATAGGTCAGCTTGTGCTGGCCAAGCGCAATGCCGACTAGCACGGCAAGATAAAGCGCAACAAGGACCGCAGCGATTTCTAGAACAAATGTCACTGTTCGCGGCAGCTCCTTGGGCTAGACCTCACACGACCAATTTATAGGTCGTGCCGTCCTTTTTGACATGGCCGGCGGTGGGCGCGGCAAAATGCGTGCCGATGACGAGGATCGGGCTGTCGGCCCAGTCCTTCAGCATCGCGCGACGGGTGACGGCCGAGGCAAGCTTGTCGACATCGAAATCCGGCGACCATTCGGGGTGCCCGATCTGACACGGGTGATGCATCATGTCGCCGGTGATCACCGCGGTCTCGCCGCCCGATTCAATGAGCACGCTGACATGGCCGGGCGTGTGGCCGGTCGTCGGGATAAGTCGAAGCTCCGGCGAGAGGCGATGATCCATCTCGACCTGTTGCGCGAGGCCGGCATCGAAAATCGGCGTGACGGAATCGGCGAGGATTTGCTGATGTGTCTCGTCGTCCTTCTCATTCGACCAATGCGCATATTCCTTGCGGCCGATCAGATAACGCGCCTTCGGAAAAGTCGGCACCCATTTGCCGTTTTCCAGCATTGTGTTCCAGCCGACATGATCGACATGCAAGTGCGTGCAGACGACATGAGTGACATCGTTACGTCCGAAGCCCGCTTTCGTGCACTGCTCGAGGAAGTCCGTGTGCAAGGGCTGCATGCCCAGCTCTTTGCGCGGCTTGTCGTTGCCGATGCATGTATCGACGACCAGCTTGATCGGCCCCGCCTCGACCAATAGCGCATGAAACGACAGCTTGAGAGCGCCCTCTTCCGTCACGAAATGCGGATAGAGCCAGGGCATGGATTTGAGCGACTTGGGGTCGGCCTCTTTGAGAAATTTTACCGGCCCGTCATAGGGCACCGGAATTTCCATCTCGACGACGCGCGTCACCTTCACATTGCCGATTTGCCACTTGAGCATCGCTTTCTCCCATGTCCTTTTGCCGAAGAGCTTAACGGCAGCGCGGCATCGTCGCTAGGTCTTGGCGAGATCCTGATGGGGGCGTAGCATCGGGGTTTCAAGGATGGGCTCGGCCTTGAGCAATCATTTCCCATCGGAAGAGGATTTTCGGCGCTTTGCGGAAGCAACGGCCCAATCGCCGCTCAGTATTCTGATGAGCGGATGTCTGGGTGGCGAGCTCTGCGGTTTTGACGGCTCGAATTACGGCGGGCCAGGATTTCTCGCGGCGCTGTTCTCTTTGCCGAATGTACGGATCACGCGGTTTTGTCCCGAGAATTTCGCCTTCGGAACGCCCCGCGCCTTGTGCGACATCCACGGCGGCAATGGATTTGATGTCCTCGATGGAAAGGCGCGCGTTTTAACCGAAAGCGGCGAGGACTGGACGAGCAGAGCGCTGGCCGCAGCCGAGCGCATGCTGCAGATTGCACATGAGGCGGACGCCGGCCTCGCGGTGCTGATGGACATCAGCGCCTCTTGCGGCTCTCAAGTTATCTATGACGGAAACCGCCGCGTGCCGTCGCCCAAATATCAGCGCGGGCCAGGCGTCTGCGCGGCCCGGCTCATGCGAGCCGGTATTCCCGTCATCTCGCAACGCGACTTTGCAACCCTGTCACGGCTGTTTGATGCTCTTGGCGCGTCATTTCCGAGCGCAGTGCCGCGCCACGACCATCACGAGACCGACTGGTATCGCGACTATTTCAAGACGCGTTGAAAGGTGACTCGAGAAGGTCGAGGATGTCGCTCATCACATTGTTGAGCTGAAAGTCTTTTGGCGTGTAGATGCGCGCAACGCCTGCCGCCTTGAGCTTCGCTTCGTCTTCCGGCGGAATGATGCCGCCCGCCACGACGGGAACCTTGATGCCCGCTGCTTTGAGCTTGCCCATCACATCTTCGGTGAGCGCGACATGCGAGCCGGAGAGAATCGACAAGCCGATGACATGCACGTCCTCGCGTGCGGCAGCCGCGACGATGTCTGCAGGCGAAAGGCGAATACCTTCGTAGACGACATCGATGCCGCAATCGCGCGCGCGCAAAGCGATTTGCTCCGCGCCATTGGAATGCCCGTCAAGCCCGGGCTTGCCGACAAGAAATTTCACCCGCCGCCCGAGCTTGCGCGATAGCGCATCGACGCGGGTCTGCAATGGCGCAAGCGCTTCGGTATTCGCGGGCCGCGCGGCGCCTGAAACACCTGTCGGCGCGCGATATTCGCCGAACACGCGCCGCAGCGCGCCGGCCCATTCGCCGGTTGTTACGCCAGCCTTCGCTGCCGCAATCGAGGACGGCATGATGTTCTCGCCGTCAGCGGCAGCACGCTCAAGCGCGAGCAAAGCGCGCTGAACCTGCTTCTCATCGCGCGCCGCGCGCCATTGTTTTAAGTTCTTGATTTGTGCTGCTTCGACATCGGCACTAACCGACAAGAATGCGCCCTCGCCGGTTGGCAATGGCGATGGCGCGGTTTCGGTATATGCGTTGACGCCGATCACAATCATCTCGCCGGATTCGATCCGCGCAACGCGCCGCGCATTCGATTCAACCAGTTGCTGCTTGAGATAGCCCGATTCAACGCTCGGGATCACGCCACCCATTTCATCGATGCGCTTAAGTTCCTCGCGTGCACTTGCCAAAAGCTCATCGACTTTTGTGGTAACAACGGGCGAGCCGTCGAACAAATCATCATATTCGAGCAGATCGGTTTCGAGCGCTAGAATTTGTTGCATGCGCAACGACCACTGCTGATCCCATGGCCGTGGCAGACCGAGCGCCTCGTTCCAGGCGGGCAGTTGAACGGCACGCGCGCGCGCGTTTTTCGACAACGTCACCGCGAGCATTTCGAGCAAAATGCGTGCAACATTGTTTTCCGGCTGCTGCTCGGTAAGACCAAGCGAATTCACCTGCACGCCGTAGCGAAAACGGCGATAGCGTGGATCGGTGACGCCATAGCGCTTCTCGCAAATCTCATCCCACAGCTCGGTGAAGGCGCGCATTTTACACATTTCTTCGACGAAGCGGATGCCGGCATTTACGAAGAAAGAGATTCTGCCGACAACAACCGGAAAATCCTTCGCCGAAATTTGCCCGCGCGACTTCACTTCATCGAGCACGGCACACGCGGTTGCCAGTGCAAACGAAAGCTCCTGGGCTGGCGTCGCTCCCGCCTCCTGCAAATGGTAGGAGCAGACATTCATCGGGTTCCATTTTGGAAGCGCCGTGGTGCAATAAGCGATCATGTCGCCGATCAATCGCTGCGAAGCTGCGGGTGGGTAGATATATGTTCCTCGCGCGAGATATTCCTTGATGATGTCGTTTTGCGTCGTGCCTTGCAGCACTGTCGGCGATACGCCGCGCTCCTCGGCGAGCGCGATATAAAGTGCCAACAGCCACGCGGCCGTTGCGTTGATCGTCATCGAGGTGTTCATCGATTCGACGGGAATGCCATCGAACAACGCACGCATATCGCCTAGATGTGAGATCGGCACGCCGACTTTGCCGACCTCTCCCACCGCAAGCGGATGATCGGAATCGTAACCGGTTTGCGTCGGCAGATCGAAGGCGATCGAAAGCCCGGTCTGGCCCTTGGCGAGATTAGAGCGGTAGAGCTCGTTCGAGGCTTTCGCCGTCGAATGGCCGGCATAGGTGCGGAAAATCCACGGCGCCTCTTTGGTCATGAACCCGCCCTTGCAAGAACCATCCCGCGCGGCAGCTCTACGGCACCTTCGCTTTCTACTTTGTTTCCACCCTTACTTTCGGCGTTGGCCCCACGTGATGCGCGATGACACCGCGTAATTCCACACCATGCCGACAAGAATACCCGAAATGCTGGCGACGCCCCAAGCCCAATGCTCTTGGTGAAAGAAATAGCCGGCGGCCCCGACATTGGCGAGCGCGCCAACTGAGCACACGGCATAGAAGGACAGGAGCCCACCCAGTACACCCCATCCCGTCAGGCGGCGATCCTTGAACGTGAAGAGATTATTGAGGAAGTAGTTCCAGGTCATGCCCATGAAGGTGGCGATCGCCTGGCTCAAGTCGAAATTTTCGCCGAACATCTTAAAGAGGATTAAGACCGTGCCGAGCGAAACGACCACTCCGGAAAGTCCGACCAGCCCGAACTTGATGAGGCGGACAGGCACATAGCGGCCGATCAGCTTATCCAGCAAGAGTTCGACATATTGCCAAGCGACGGCCGTATCGAGCTTGCTTTCGCCATGTACGCGTTCGCCGAATTCATAAGGAATTTCCGCAATAACAAGCGGTCGCTGCGACGATGCCAGAATGTCGAAGAGAATCTTGAAGCCTTCGTTCGAGAGCTTATGCGCGACTGGCATGAACGCCTCGCGCTTGATCGCGAAAAAGCCGCTCATCGGATCGGCGACATGTGTCTTCGTCACCATATTGCCGAGGCGCGTCGCGAATTTGCTGTAGGCGGCGCGGTCGGATGTGAATTGGCCGATGCCGCCACCGGCGGCGTAGCGCGAGCCGATCACCAGCTCGGTCTTGGGATGGGTCTCGAGCTTCTTGATCATTTGCGGAAGTATCTTTTCGTCGTGCTGCAGATCAGAATCGATCACGGCGAGAATCGGCGCGCTCGATGCGAGCATGCCCTCGATCACAGCACCCGACAGGCCGCGGCGCCCAAGCCTTTGCACGACGCGCATGCGCTTATCGGATTGCGCGATTTTGCGCGCAACTTCAGCCGTGCCGTCGGGTGAATCGTCATCGACGACGATGAGCTCCCAATCAAAACCTGCGAGCGCCGCCTTTAGCCGCTCAAACAAGACGGGAATGTTTTGGGCCTCGCGGTAAGAGGGGGTGACGACTGAAACTTGCGGCACTCAGCTCTCCGGACCGGCCTGTTCAAAGCCGCGCATTAGAGAGAGGCACGCTACTGGACTCAAGCGGTGTTGCGGGCTGCGTTCCCCCCTCATCCACAGCTGCCGCATGGGGGGCCGAGGCGGCAATCAGAGAACCCACCCGCGATGCGAAATACTCCCAAATTCTGCATTCGGGACATTGCTGCGCTGCAAAAAATTGGCCACAATGGGGCTCGCTTGGAGTAGCGGAACGCATTCGCGATACCGAACTTGCCTTGTAAGTCAGGCGCTTAGG